>JBGSTR010000663.1:0-9328 GCA_041736365.1 Chromatiaceae bacterium
AGCTCGCGTTCCGCGTCCGCTTCGACGGCACGCCCCCCAATCCGGATCGGCTCTACTGGCGCGGCCCGGTGTTGTGGCAGGTGGACGGGCGCCGCTGGTCTTCCGGCGCAAGTGCCGAGACACCGTCGACCGGCGGGCTCGCGAGTGCGAGCGACAGGCTCGATTACGAGGTGGTGCTCGAGCCAACCGATCAGCGCTGGCTGTTCGTGCTCGACATGCCCTTGGAGCCACCCGAGGGAGGCAGCTTCGGCACGGGTCGGGAGGTCCTGTCGACGCGCCCGGTGACGTCGGCGCGACGCTATCGGGCAAGCTCCGCGCTCGAGTATCAAACCGCCGCGGCGACCGAGGAGACACGCCGCCGTGCGCTTCAGCTCCCGGAGAACGTCACGCCGAGGATGCGCGACCTGGCCGACCGGTGGCGCGCGGCTGGAGACGATTGGGAAACGGTCCAGAACGGGCTGCGGTATTTCAACCGCGAGCCTTTTCATTACACGCTCTCGCCGCCGCGACTCCGCACCAACCCGGTCGACCAGTTCCTGTTCGAGACCCGCCGCGGTTTTTGCGAGCACTATGCGAGCAGCTTCGCGGTGATGATGCGTCTCGCCGGCGTCCCGTCGCGGGTCGTGGTCGGTTATCTCGGCGGCGAGCAGAACCGAATCGGCGGCTACACCATCGTCTGGCAATCCGACGCCCACGCCTGGGTCGAGGTGCTGATCGCCGACCGCGGCTGGGTTCGCGTCGACCCGACCGCGGCGGTGGCCCCGGGTCGTGTCGACAACAGTGGCGCATCGAGAATGTTCGGCGCGGCGGCGCCGCTCCGCTTCACCTTGGATCGCGACGGTGCGCTGGTGGATCTGGCGAGAACCCTACGCCTGTGGGCCGATACAGTGGATGCGCTGTGGCAGGACTGGGTGCTGGATTTCTCCGCGGCGCGACAGCTCTCGCTGTTGGAGCGGCTGGGGCTCGGCGAGCTTCGGGAGCTGGGGCTGACGGCGGTCATGCTGGTTGCCATCGGACTGGTGCTCGGGATCATCGCGCTCGGCCTGGTGCGGGAAGGCTCCGAGCGCGATCCCCTGGAACGCTGCTACCTGCGTTTCTGCAAGCGGCTCGCGGCCGTTGGTCTGGCGCGCCACCCACGGGAAGGACCTTGGGCCTTCGGCCAGCGTGCAGCGCGGGCCCGCCCGGACCTGCGAGCCGGAATCTTTCGTTTTCTCAGCCTCTACGTCCCGCTGCGCTTCGGGCCGGAACCAAGCGAGGAGGCGCGGCAGCGGCTCGTCGCCGAGCTCCGCCGCTTTCGTCCCCGTAGACGACGACGCTGAGGGCCGCGCACACCGGTAGCCACCGCGCCTATACTGCGGCCGTTTCCCGTTGTGAAGGAGGACGCGATGCCGGCGGTGCAGTGGCTGTCCGTGCTCGAGATCCTGATGTTGGTGGTGTGGGCCAACGCGGTGCCGGTCGTGACGCGACTGATCCTCGGAGCGCGGTTCGCGCGAACCATCGATGGCGGTGTGCTGCTGGGCGACGGCCGACCGCTGTTCGGGAGCGCCAAGACCTGGCGCGGCCTGATCGGCTCGCTGATCACAACGCCTATCGGTGCAGTGGTGCTGGGACTGCCGTGGACCTTGGGACTCGGGGTGGCGGTCGCGGCGATGGCGGGCGACCTCGCGGCGAGCTTCGTGAAACGGCGGCTGGGCCTCCCGCCGAGCAGCGCGGTGACCGGCCTCGATCAGGTGCCCGAGTCGTTGTTTCCGGCGCTGGTGGCCGCGCGCACACTGGGCCTGAATGTGATCGAGATCGCGCTCGTCGTGCTGGCGTTCGTTTGCATCGACCTTTGGCTCACGCCCTGGGCGGGTTGGCTGCGGGTCCGGATCAGGGGCTGGCGGTGAGCGTGCTCTGGTGGCGGCTCAACCGACCTCGAGGGTGTGTAGCGTCACTTCAGGCAAACAGTTCAACCTCGCGTTGACCACCGACGTGCCGGCCCCCACCGAGGTATAGCCGAGCAGCCCTTGGTATCGCCACGCACCGGCTGCCATCCGGCGCGGGCAGTGCGCATCCCAGAAGACCGGCGTGCCGCCCGGCAGGCAGATCTGGCCGCCGTGGGTATGACCGCAGAGCATCACGTCGAATGCGGCGTGAGCGGCGTGCCGATAGACCTCCGGCGTGTGGGACAGCAACAGCGCGACGGCGTGCTCCGGTATCCCCGCGGATGCCTTGTCGATATTGTGCACTTGGTAGTAGTGGGCATCGTCGATGCCGGCGATATGTATCGACTGACCGCCACGCTCGATTTTTACGCTCTCGTTCAGCAGGACGCGAATCCCCAGGCTCTCCAGCCCGGGAACCATACGAATACTGTCGTGATTGCCCAGGATCGCGAAGACCTCCCCCTTTAACTGCCCGCAGATGATGGCCATGCCCTGCAAGGCGGCGGCATAGGGGCCGAAGGTGCGCGCCCGATAGTCGCCGGTAAGCACGCATAGATCGTATTCCAGCGCGGCGATTCGCTCCGCAATCGCGGCCGTGTTCCGCGCGTCCATGTCGGCATGCAGATCACTCAGGTGCAGTAGGCGAAAGCCCGCGAACGGAGCGGGCAAGTCAGCAATCTGGAGGGTATTGCGCCGTACCCGGGGCGCGCATGCATTGCGCTGGGCGCGCGCATAGAGTCCGCTGACGCGCAGGCAGGAGCGGATGATTCCATGGACCGAATACCAGTTCTCGGGATAGAACAGATGGGCGCCCCGGCGCTTGAACACGAAGACCTCGTGATCCTGCTCCAGACCCAGCCGACGCTGCAAATGGGTGCGCCCGATGCGCTCCCTCAATGCATCCTGGTCGATTGCGTTCAACAGATACCGGCTACCAATGGTGCGAGCGGGCGGTGAGGGAAACGCCGATTTAAAGCGTTTCCCGTCCGGGCTAGGGATGGCCCGGCATTTTCAAGCACCTTAAGGGCTTGAAAATGGAGCGGTCCGGGAGTCGCGCCTCTCGGACCGCGAGCTGATCAAATGCAAGGACGGCATTTGATCAGCGTTTCCTGAGAGGGACGCGAGGTCCCTCGAACCTTGGAGACTACCCGTCTTCAGACTACATGTCTTCCAGCTCGCGGCCCTTGGTTTCCTTCACAAACTTAATCACGAAGAAGATCGAGAGCGCGGCGAAGAAGGTGTACATCCCGTAGGCCCAGCCGAGTCCTAAGCCCATCGCGATCGGCGGAAAGCTGGTGGAGACCAGAAAATTCGCTATCCACTGAACCGCTGCGGCCAGCGACAAAGCGGCGGCGCGGATCTTGTTGTTGAACATCTCGCCGAGCAGCACCCACACCACGGGGCCCCAGGATAGACCGAAGAAAAATACGTAGACGTTGGCACTGACCAGGGCGACCATGCCGGGGACTTGTCCCAGCACCGGGCGGCCGGTGTCGGGATCGACACCCGCGGTGCCGAAGATAAAGGCGAGCAGCCCAAGGGATACGACCATCCCGACGGAGCCCAGGATCAACAGCGGCTTACGTCCCCAACGGTCGACATAGCGAATCGCGATCAGCGTCGTGACGATGTTGACGATGCCGGTAATCACCGTAATCTTCAGCGCGTCTTCCTCGGCAAAGCCCACGCTCCGCCACAGGGCGCTGCCGTAGTAGAAAACGACGTTGATCCCGACGAACTGCTGCAGCAACGACAGACCCATACCGATCCACACGATGGGCAACAGGCCCAATCGGCCCCGCAGGTCCGCGAACCTCGGCCGGTGGCTCAGATCCAACGACGCCTTGATCTCGGCCACCTTATGGTGGGCCTCGCCGCCGATCACCTTGCGCAGGACCGCCTCGGCCTCGGCATCGCGGCCCTTGGCCACCAAGTAGCGCGGGGATTCGGGGATGATCAAGGAACAAACAATGTAGACGAGGGCCGCGGGGATCTCGGACCAGAACATCCAGCGCCAGCCTTCGAAGCCAAGCCAAGCGACATTTTCCGCCGAGCCCCCGGCTGCGCTCGCGATGCCGTATGCGGTCAGCAGGGCGATGAAGATGCCGGTGACGATGGCGAGCTGCTGAAGCGACCCCAGCCGTCCGCGCATGTGCGCGGGCGAGACCTCCGCGATATAGGCGGGGGCGAGCACGCTGGCAGCCCCCACGGCGATGCCGCCAAGGATCCGCCACAGGATGAAATCCACCAAGCCGAAGGGCAGGCCCGAGCCGATGGCGCTGATCAGAAAGAGCACCCCGGCGATGGTCATCGTTCGTACGCGACCAATGCGGTTCGCGACCGGACCCGCCATCGCGGCCCCCGCGGCCGACCCCAGCAGGGCGAGCGAAACCGCCAGTCCGATCTGAAAGCTGTTGGCGCCGAACTGGTTGGTGAGCGCGATGACCGCGCCATTGATCACCGCCGTGTCGAATCCGAACAAAAACCCGCCGAGCGCGGCGGCAGTCGCAATGATAACGACAAAGCCGTTTGCCGGTGAGCCGCCCGTCGCGGCATCGGTGGAGGATGGGGTCATGGTGCTGACTCTCGAGGATTGTTTTTCGTTGTTGTTCGCGGACCAAATCCCGGTGTTGCTAGGCCTTTGCGCGCTTGGCCATTTCTTCGAAGCAGTACCAGGCCGCGCCGTGCAAGGCCACCTTCGGATCGCGGATCACGTGCACCGGTAGGCCGGAACAGAAGTCGCTGAAGCGCCCCTTGTCGGCGATTGCGCTGAGAAAATCGGATCGTTGCAGGCGCTTGAGGATGCGCGGCGGGATACCGCCACCGAGAAAGATGCCGCCCGTGGCAAGCAGGCTCACGGCCATGTTGCCGCAAATGGTACCCAAGGTCCGGACGAAGATGTCCAGGGTCGCCTCGCAGATGTCGGCCTTTTGATCGAGGGCGGTTTGAACAATTGTCGGTGTGCGGTCGGACACCTGCGCCAGCTCATCGCGCAGCCAATTGGGCTCCAGGTAGCTGCCCTGCTCGCGTAGAAAGTCGTAGATATTCGGTAGGAAGCTGCCGGAGCAGATGCGCTCGAAGCTGACATGACCGTAGCGGCCTTGCAGATATTTCAGCAGCTCCATTTCAAGCAGATTGCGCGGGGAGAAGGACATATGCCCGGCTTCGCTGGCGAACGCCTGGTATTCTCTGCCCGTCCACACCAGGAAGCCGATCCCGAGCCCGGTCCCCGGGGCGATCACCGCGATGTTGCCCTGCTCGGACGAAAGGCCCGGATTCAGGGTCACCAGGTCGTCGGCCTGCAGATACGGCACCGCGGTGGCGATGGATCGAAGGTCGTTGAGTAGAAAGACCGCGGGGATGCCGAAGGAGTCGCTGATCGTATCGGCGCTGATCACCCAAGGCAGATTGGTGATCTGAGCTCGCCCCCCCTTGACGGGACCCGCTACGCCGAAACATGCCGCAGAAGGCTTCGCCTTGGTTTCGCGCAGAAATTCGACAACGATCGCCTCGAGCGAGCTGTATTTACCGCTCTCGTAGCGCGTCTCTTGAATGGCCCCGCCGGAGACACCGTCGTCTTCCGAAAACAGTGCGAGAACGGTTTTCGTTCCGCCGATATCGCCCGCTAGGATCATTGCTGTCCTCCCGAATCCCAAGGTGGCCTCAACAGGGCCAGAAAGCAGCCGCGCCCGCGAAACCCGGGGTGGCCGCCGTGTCGAACGGCGGAGTTTAGAGCTTTTTTACAACGTTGACACGGAGCGCGGAGATACCGTGATCTCGTGGCTCATCGCCGCGGACCGGAAGGCGGGGCTGGGACTAATGGAGCTTGGGGAGCGGTCGACGAAGGGATGTTCAGGCACCCTTGAAGAGACACTCGGCGGGGGCCTGGAAGTGCTCGGCCGTCTTCTCTCGCGCCAGATCACACAGACCACAGGTGCGGCAGGAGTTGCTGCCGTAGGGATCCAGGGGGAGGCTGGCCAGCAGGTGGCGACCGACTTCGGCGGCGAGATCGGATTGCGCGGGTCGAACAAGCAGGGCCTGCTCCGCGTCGCGGCTGAAACGACCGATGAAATCCTCCATCTCCCGGCAATGCTCGCGCTGGCCCGCGGCTACGATGAGGCTGTTGATGCAATCAACGAGCGCGCGGTTGCGCCGGTCGGTTTCAGCTTCACCGGTCTGGTAACGCGACTTCCAGCGGAGCGGTCTCATGTCGATAGCCTGCGTCTGCCGAGCCGGATTTTCAATCCTTTGGATGGCCCGACTCCGACGTTGGACCCCAACAAGACCCCGGCGTGCCGGGTCACCCAGAGTCGGTGCCCCGGAAGGATTGCGATCTTACTGATAGCCGCCGCCCGCGGCCCATCGGGAATGAGACTACGGCGCTTTTGTGCTCTTCAGCGAGCTCGAGTCCCCCGATCGTTGCTGAGGAGATGCTGATCTCGGTCCGAGGGGCGCGATCCATCGTCTTCGCTCTGAATGCGACAAGAAAATGCCGGGCCATCCTTGGCCCGGACGGGAACGGCAATAAATTTCCTTTCGAAAATCCGCTCGGAGCGCGGCGACTCTAAGGCGTGCAGGCTCCGAAGTCCGGCAGGCTGAATGGCGTCGCAACGGGTACGGCGGTGGGTCCCACGAAAACCGCGGCGCCTGCGGGCAGGTCTAGGCCGACGCAGACGCGCGTACCGTCGGCGACACTGAAGTCGAATCCGTCGTTCCGGCTGCCGATTACCTGCATGCGATATTGAACCTGGCGTCCCGCGCTGAGCACGTCAAGCAAATCGCCTTGCTCGAGAGAAACCGGGTTCACGGAAGTGAACGCTTGGTCGGCATTGACCCGACCGGCATAGGTGATCGCCTTAGCGCTTCCTCCGGCCAGAGCCATCACCCTGTATCTGCGCGTGGCGCCTCCGCAATCTTCCTCCCACAGGTAAAGCTTCGCGTCGGTCGCGGGATCGTAGGTTGGCGACCCGCACGACAGCGGCAGTGCATCGATTCGTGCGTTGGGGCCCACGAACATGCGGTGCCGGAACATATCGGGATGGCGATTGTCGACCCCGTCGACGCCGTCCGGGTACTGATCGGGGTATTTGCCGTCAGCTGTCGCCACACGAGCGACGAATTCCCGAACCAAATTCGACGGCGACGGTCCGACCGCGCTATAGGCGGCGAAGTGGTGAAATAGGTCCCCATCGCTTGGAGAGGTGTTTGCGGTTAGCGCGTAACGTTTTCCCGGGGCTAGCACAACCGGCTTCGCAAGGTCTGCGTAGCGAAATTCGCCGACCAGATAACTGTTGCCGTTGTTTACCGTTGCGGTTGCCAGAACCTGCCGAGATGCCCCGTCGAAAAGTCGAACGACGTGGGCCACACGGAGCCCGTCGGGGCTACCACCCGTCTGACCGTCGCTCTTGGTCGCGCTCTCTTGGTTAGGCCTGTCGGTGGCGGCATCGTCCCACAGGCCCAGGCTACGTATTACGATCGGTTGGTCTCCGATAGCGAATGCATAGCCAATCGACCCGCTTCGGTTGTTGCGCAGATTTACTCCGCCATCGCTGTGCAGGATCGGACCGGCGCCGAGCTGGAGGTCGCGGCTGTAACCCTGGTTGTGGTAGCGCAACAGACGCGACGACAGCACGGAAATGAGCGACTGCCGCTCCGGCGAGGCGAGGAGATCTACGTCTTGATGCAAATCCGCATTAAGGTCGAAGAGCTTGATCGGCACGGCCCGACCCCGGTCGTTGCCGCTGAGCCGGTCGCTGTTTACCAGTTGGCCGTCGATCATCATTAGGTAGCGGTTCTCGCGAATCGCCAGCGCCGCATCATCGGGAAGGTCGTTCCTGGGTAGGCTGTCATCGTGGCTCACCAACGATTGCGGGCGCCGAAAGCTCGAGCCGGTGACCTGGCCCAGGAGGGCCGAGAGGACATTCTCGCTGTCTTCCGCCTCGTCCGGTCCCATGGCGTGACCAAGCAAACCGGCAAGGCTCGCGTAAAGATCGACATGGCCAAAATTGGCCGAGCTAACCGCGCCCGCCGGCACACCGCCGTCCGGCCAGGAGGCGATGAATGGCTCGCGGTGCCCGCCCTCGTACAGCGAGGCCTTCAACTCCCGCAACCCGGCAGAGCCGACCCCTCTCGCGTCCGCGCCATTGTCGCTGGTGAAGATCAGGAGCGTGCTGTCGACCATGGGGCGACCGGTCCGCGGATCATTGACCGCTTCCAGCTTGTCGAGAATAAGGCCCAACTCAAGGTCGTTCTCATACACCATGTCTTCTCGAGCGCCGCCGACGCTGCCATCGCTGAACCGGGCTTGGCCGCGGACGGGAAAGGTGTGCCCTTGCACAGCAATCGTCTTGGCGGGATCGTGCGGCTCGTGGTTGGCATTGGGCACGTAATACAGAAAAAAAGGCTTCGTCGATCCGCTTGCCACATGCCTATCGATGTAATTAAGCACTTTATTGATGTACTGCTCGCCGATGCGCTGCTGATCCCAGTCGGGCACCCCGGGACCGAAGCTAGCCTCGCCCGATTGCGGAGGTGCACCGTTCCAAGTCGGGACGCCGACAAATGCGTCGTCTCGAATATAGGCCGTGACGTTGAACTGACGCGAAACTCTAAAGTTCCCGACGAGACCGAAGAATTGGTCGAAACCGTGGGCGAGGGGGCCATCCAGGATGCTTTTTAAATAGGCCCCTTGTGCGTTCGTGCCGACGCGGACCTTGTCCCAGTTAGCCGCGTCCGCAGCCGAAACGGTAACCGGCTTACCGTCGACACCCGCCCAGGTAATCCCGAGGTGCCACTTGCCCACTGCCATTGTACGGTAGCCGTTCTGTTGCAAAAGAGTAGCCAGCGTTGGGCGCCCGGCGCCGATCCATGGCGAGTTTATCCATGACCCGGGCGCTAGGTGTTTCTGGGAAGTCCGCCAAGGGTATCGGCCGGTTAGGATGGCGTACCGGCTCGGGGCGCACATGGAGGACGAGGAATGGACGTCTGTGAACAGCATGCCTTGAGCAGCTAGACGCTCCAAGCTCGGGGTCATTAGCGTTGTGGAAATCGGAGGGGCCGTTGGCCCCAATATCTGCTGGTTGTACGCGCTCGTATCACCAATGCCCATGTCGTCCGCCATCATCACGATGATGTTCGGCGGCAAGATCGGCGCGGCGCTGTTTGGCGTCGATTCGAGCACCTTTACCGATGCGAGAGCACCGTTTTCGGGCGGGACAACCGCGGCGTCCGTGTTGGCACCGATAACAAGGAAGCAAAAAACAAACCTGGTTCCGTGATCGGAACGAACGAAGGATGGCGAAATTCCGTTACATAACAGTAGGATGTGGTTAAAATAGGCGCATTCCTGAACTCACCCAGCAGGTGCTGCCTTGAGACGGTTCATCATCACCGAATCGGAAGCC
>JBGSTR010000700.1:0-1965 GCA_041736365.1 Chromatiaceae bacterium
GACAAAGGCGCCGGCGGCGGCGGTCAGCACCACCCGCACGTCGCAGCCCCGATCACGCAGACGGCGCACCAGGTCGGCGGACTTGTACGCCGCGATGCCGCCGCCGACACCGAGCAGTACCCTTAAAGGCGGGCTCGCACTCATTGCGATCGCGAAATCCCCTTGACGCAAAATCCGCGGGAGTGTAACTGATCCGTAAGCCAAACGCCGTAAAGCGGGTCCGATCCACGTCCCGCGGCCGCGGCAAGGGACTGCAACTGGCGAGGATCCAAGGATGACTATTACCGACTGGCCGGAGGCCGAACGACCGCGCGAGAAGCTACTGGAGCGCGGCGCGGAGGCCTTGTCCGACGCGGAGCTTTTGGCGATCTTCCTGCGCACCGGCGTCGCCGGAAAGACCGCGGTGGATCTGGCGCGCGATCTGCTGAAGGCCTTCGGCGGACTGACCGAGCTGCTGGCGGCGGACCAACAGCGCCTGTGCGCGGCCAAGGGTCTGGGGGTCGCAAAATACGCCCAGCTCCAAGCATCCATCGAGCTCAGCCGGCGCTATCTGTTGAGCCGGATGCGCGTCGAGGACGCGCTGAGCAGCCCCGAGGCCACGCGCAAGTTCCTTAAGCTGCGCCTCTTCGGCCTACCCCACGAGTCCTTCGTGTGCCTTTTCCTCGACAACCGCCACCGCGTAATCCGTTGCGAGGAGCTGTTTCGAGGCACCATCGACGGCGCCAGCGTGCATCCCCGCGAGGTGTTGCGGCGGGTGATCGAGACCAATGCCGCGGCGGTCATCTTCGCGCACAACCACCCGTCCGGGGTCGCCGAGCCGAGCCAGGCGGATCTGCGCATCACCCAGCGTCTGAAGGAGGCCCTGGCGCTGATCGATGTGCGCGTGCTCGACCACGTGATCATCGGCGAAGGCGCCGGGACCTCGCTCGCCGAGCGCGGGCTGATTTAGCGAGGCACCGGGCGGTTGCGCGACAATCGGCATCCATGATAGTTTTGCCGGTCTTTAGTCGCGCACCTCCGCGCGAGTAGCGTTTTCTTAGGGATCCCGTCATGTCGAAGGTATGCCAGATCACCGGCAAGCGTCCCATCGCCGGCAACAACGTCTCGCACGCAAACAACCGGACCAAGCGCCGTTTCCTGCCCAACCTGCACTACCACAGGTTCTGGGTGGAGAGCGAGAAGCGCTGGGTGCGGCTGCGGGTGTCGACGTCCGGCATGCGCCTGATCGACAAGAAGGGCATCGACACCGTGCTCGGCGAGATGCGCGAGCGCGGCGAAAAAGTCTAAACGGGGAATAATGCAATGGCCAAGGCAGCTCGCGAAAAGATTCGCCTCATCTCCAGTGCCGGCACGGGTCACTTCTACACGACCACCAAGAACAAGCGCAATCAGCCGGGCAAGATGGAGATTAAGAAGTTCGATCCGGTGGTGCGCCAGCACGTGATGTATAAAGAAGGCAAGATCAAGTAACGCCGTCCGCGGCGAGACGATCCGGCAGAATGAAAAAGCCCGCATAATGCGGGCTTTTTTTTTGGGTCTTCCACGAGGGTAGGTTGTGGGTGAGCGACGGATCCGTTGCCTCGGGCTCGCAAGCTCACCGCCTGACTCCGCGGCGAGCCGCCCGGGCGCCGGAGAGAGCGCCGAGCGGCCCCACCCCCGTCGGGCTCAGCGCGCCGGCAGGGCGCTCAGGGACAGGCCCTTGAGGTTCTCGGCGAACCGCTCCAGGGCCTGGATCCCGGTGTCCTCGGCCTGGTGGCACCAGTCCTGAAGCGACTTGAGCAGCTGCTCCTGGCTCGGCGTGGTGCGCTCCCAGATCTGCTGCAGACGTTCGCGGAACTGGTAGACCGTCGCCAGGGTCTGGTTCTGCGCCAAGATCGTCTCGAGTCGACTCAGCGCGGCGGAATCGAGCCGGCCGGTCCCCTTGGCGAGCAGCCGCTGGGCGCGCCGCACGCTGCGCCGGCATTC
>JBGSTR010000716.1:0-2228 GCA_041736365.1 Chromatiaceae bacterium
TTCCAGGTCTTGGCGCGGGCCCGTCTGACCAGGCCGCCGGCGGCGAGGAGCGCGACCGGGATAATTGCACCCCAGAGCGGGACCTCGGATGCCGGCAACGTCAGCGCGCCGCTGGCTTGTGATGACCGGGCGGTCGCGGGCCAGGGTGAGACGGGCCCCATCGCGTCCGTTGGGGAGTTGATTGGTGCAATGGCGCCGATGCGCAACAAGCCGCGGATCCAGGTGGCGCTCGTTGGCCCCGAATCACCGGGATACGCGATGCGATCTTGTCCGCTCGCCGGCAGGGCGTCGGGTACGACCTCGTGCCCGTCGGCCGCGTGCACTGCATTCGCGCATTTCGGCAACAGTGTTAGGGCCAGGACGCAGACCAGCTTGGGCGCGAAGACGCGCAGCGGGATCTTGAGGCGGTAGCGTTCCATCTTGTTCTCGTTATCGTGGTCATCCGTTCCGTGATGACTCGGGGCGAATCGACGCCGGTTTAGGTCGCGCCGTCCTCGCCGGCTGGCGGACCGCGGCGAACGGATCGCCACATGGTCTGGGGTCGGCTCACAACGCCGACCAACGCTCGGCTGTAGGCGTAGGCGAGCAGAAAAGAGAAGCCGACGGAAGCGATCACACCGAGAGTGGCCATCAACGCCTGAGGTAGGTCGTTTAGGTTGCGGATGAGGTTCTGCACCGACCAGATACCCAGCGCTTCGATCGCCGAGGTCGTGCGTGCCAGTGTGGCGATTCCCTCGCACAGGGCCTCGGGCTGGGCCGCGCCATTGCTGATCACCTCCTGCCAGCGCAGTCCGATGAAGTTCTCGCTCGCCGAGAACAGCAGCACCAGCACCGATTCGAGCAGCAGGAGCGTCGTGCTGACCCAGATGCCCCAACGCCGGGCGATCGCGTATCGATATTCCTCTCGCACCTGGCCGATCAGCACCCCATGCAGCCGGGGCAGCAACAGGCCGAGCAACAGGACATCGGCGAACATCAACGACCATTGGCGTGGCGCCAATGTCAGTGCGCCAACCACCAGGATCAGCGCCAGTGCCGCGGATTTGAGCACCTCGACGGCGACCATTGCGATGTTTCGCCGCAGTGCGCGATACAGGAAACCATCGGGCTCCAGGATCTCGTTGAGGTACGCGCGACGCCGGGTAAAGGCAATCTCCGTCCCCGACAAGGTCAGGATTAGGGTGAATAGGGCGAGCAGCCCCAGGGTGGGCGGACAGCTCAAGCGGTCGGCGGTCAGATGCCAGCCCAACAACAGCAACCAGGCGATGGTCATCGTCAGCAGGCGTGGAAGGTCCTTGTAGGTCACTGAAGCGCACCTCTCGCTGTCGTTCGCGGTTGTTTCGCCCTGGAACCCAACGGATACCGGAGCCGGCGCGCCGCCGCCGTGAAGCTGCTCGCAGAAGACCGTGCTCGTTTCGCGAATTTGCTCGCGACGCGTCGCCCGGGCCGGCTCATTGCCGCTGCGGAAACTGTTTGCGTTTCTGAATGCAAAAACCGCGCCTCATCAGAGTGTATATATAAAACAATAAGTTGCAGAGATCCAAGGCCGATCGTTCGAGACCAAAGGTCCGAATCGGACGCTGAGCGGTGCGGTATGCCGCCGGTCGCAACGCGCCGCGAGCTAACTCGGTAGAATGAAAATGCGCTGGCGGCGAGCCGCGAGGCGCTGCATGTCGAGCCTCTCCGTAAACAAGTTTCCTGCGTGCGATCCATGCCCAACCCCAACCCCAACGACACGGTGCTTCCGGCGTTTCGCACCCGCGGGGTCACCAAGGTCTATGGCTCCGGACCCTCGGCGGTGCATGCCCTGCGCGGGGTGGATCTGGAGGTGCCGGGCGGTGAGCTGGTGGTCCTGCTGGGTGCTTCGGGCAGCGGTAAATCGACCCTGCTGAACATCCTCGGCGGGCTCGACCGGGCGAGCGACGGCACGGTGTTGTTCTTCGATCAGGATCTCACCGCGATGAACGACGCGGAGCTCACCCGCTATCGGCGCCACCACGTCGGCTTCGTGTTCCAGTTCTACAACCTCATGCCCAGCCTGACGGCTCACGAGAACGTCGAGCTGGTGACCGAGATCGCCGACGACCCCATGGACCCCGCCGAAGCGCTTGCGCTGGTCGGCCTGGAGGGGCGGCTGGAGCATTTCCCGGCCCAGATGTCCGGCGGCGAGCAGCAGCGGGTGGCGATCGCCCGGGCCGTCGCGAAACGCCCGCGGGTGCTGTTTTGCG
>JBGSTR010000739.1:0-4113 GCA_041736365.1 Chromatiaceae bacterium
CACGGCCGACACCACCACCCAAGGCGAAACCGACACCGGCTGCCGCGCCGATTGCGAAGCCGACGCCACGACGCGAGGCCACGGCGGCTGGTAGCGGCAAGCGGGCGGAGGCGCCGTCGGCCAAGCCCACCCAAAATGCCAAGGCGCTGGAAGCGCGTTATCTCAACGAGCTCCGGCGTGCCATCGCCAACAAACGGCGTTATCCGGCGCGCGCGCGACGACAGGGAGACACGGGGACGGTCGTCGTCTATTTCGTTATCGCGGCGAACGGCTCGATCAGCGGCGCACGCGTCGACAAGGGGTCGGGATCCGCATCGCTCGACACGGCCGCGGTGGAGACACTGCAGAGACTCGGCAAGTTCAAGCCGATTCCAGCGGCGATCGGACGCTCGAGCTGGACCTTGCGGGTACCGATTCGGTTTGCGCTCGAATGACCTCGACGATTGCGCCGCGGCGACCGGAGGTGGGTATGGACTATCTCGATTTCGTCGATGCAATGTTTCACGACCAACCGTCGGTCCTGGCATTGCGGTTTTCGCTCGTCGTACCCGGTAATGCCCCCAACGAGGAGTCGAGCATCCTCTGGTTCGTCCGCGACGACGACCGCGCGCTGTGTCTCGTCGGTTCCGTGGCCCCGGGATTCCGAGGCTATCCGGATCGATTGGCGCGCACCATCGCAACCACCCACGCGGCATCCGGACTCCGGCTCCCGGGCGAGCAGAGTGCTCTCGCAGAATCCCGGTCGATCGTCGTCTGCGCTCCGGATCGTGCGGACCATCTGCGCGGCTGTTTCGTCCCCGATGGTCCCTATCTCGTCGCAATGGATCTCGAGCAGGGGCTCGGCGACTTGCCGGACGACTTGGAGGATGGCGCGCAAAGCGAGATCGCCGGTGTCGCCATCGCCGGTCTTTCGCTAGGAGGCACCTTCGAGCAGTCGGTCTGGCTTGCCGCGTTTTCCGCCGGTCCGGAGGCGCTCGATCCGGAGCGTTTGTACCGCGACCTGGTCACCTGCTATCCGATTCGGCTGAATTGCACGCCGTTCCACCGCTGGAGCCACGAATTTGGCGATCAATACTGGTCCGGTCTGCCGCGCCTGCGAGGCCGCTTTCTCGGCACTCTGGCGAAGGGCTCATCACGGTCGGGAGATCCGAGCCGCAACATCTTTTGGAGCAAGAATCGCAACAGCCCGCTCCCGGCTTGGAGAGAGGTCTGCAAGCTGGGGACGCACGACTTGGTGGACGAGGTGCGCCACCGGCTGAGCGAGCTGGATGCGCGTGTTGCCGGTCGACTCGGTCCGGGGCCGCTAATTCGGTGGCTGGAGGCCAAGGGTCGAAACGCGGCGGTTTCGGAGGTCGACTGCGCCGCGGTGCTGTGCGCGTGCGGCACATTGGCTCGGACCGATCAACTCTGGCTCCCCCTGTTGTGCCTGATCTGGCGCCCGCAAAGGCTGGAGAGAGCAACTGACCCCGGGCAGGCCCTTTCCGATCTGCTGGGCCCGGATGCCCGCGATCCGTGGCGAAAGTACGCGCGGGTCGGCCATGCGGGCTATGCGATTGGGGCGATCATCGCCCTGCGCGAGCTACTCTCGGGGGGCGTCGGTGGCCTGGTGTCCGATTCGATCCGTTACCGACCGCCCGACGGTGCCCTGATTCAAACCATCGAGATCTCGGGCATCGATGCCACGATCGCCGAGACGCTGGTGTCCGATGTCGACGCGGGTCCGGTGAAGGACGAAGGCGTTCATCGCCATAATTCAAGTCGCCGCGAGTCCCGTACCGCCGTCTCTCGCGACCTGGCGCGGGCACTCGGCGACCTCAAGGACGACCGGCGCGGAGGCATCGGCGAGATTGCGACCGAGCACCTGCCGGCGCAGGCGTTACTGCGAATTGTCATCCTGATCCGCACCGGTCTCGTGCGTTAGGGCCGCGCCGAAAGCGATTCCGTCATCGCATCGGTCTGAAATTCGGAGCGACTCCCGGACCGCTCCATTTTCAAGCCCTTACGGTGCTTCCTCGCCCGGACAGCAGCCTCTTTTACTCAGTGTTTCCCTAAAACACCAGATTGACGCGCAAACCCGCGATCCATGCGCTTGGGTCGGTCGGATCCGCTTGCGAGCCGGCATCACCTTCGCCTTCGTCTGCGCCATCGGCTTGCGCGCGCACGGTGTTTTCCTGGTACTGCAGATCCAGTGAGACATCGAGCCGGGACGTCACCTGGAAACGCACGTACGCCTCGGCGACGTTCGCAATTCGGAGGTCGGACCCGGGCGGACCTTCCACGTAGGCGTAGCCAATGCCAGCGTTGTCCCGGGCGCGCCCCCAGGCCCGTCCGCTGATGTTCACCCCGCCGGAAACCAGTCGATTGAACTCGACCGCCGCATTGTCACCGGCCCAGAGGATGCGCACGAAGCCGCCGAAGATCTCCCCGAATTCCTGGTCGAAGGACAGGCCCGTGCCCTGGAAGCGCTCGTCGTCGCGGGTCTCGTCCGCATTGAGGAAGGCGTCGTCGCTGCTGAAGGCGAGCAGTCGGTAATTACCCTCGCCGAGTTCGGTCTCTACCTGATAACCGAGCTGGCCGGACACCCAGTTGAAGCGCGATCCCTCCTCGTTCTCGGACTGGGTGTAGACGAGGTCGAAGGACCATTGCCCGCGTTCGAGCTGGAGGATGGCGCCGGGACTGTAGGAGAGCATGTCGATGTTGCTGGTCTCCAGCACCTCGTTCATGAACTGGGTATCGGACTCGTCCGCAAATTCGTTTTCCCCCAGGTAGTCTCCGGCGTTGATGATGCCGGCCGTCAGCGCGAGGGACGTATCTCCCGGCAGCTCGAAGCCGCGCTTGTACCAGGCCTCCAGGAGATTGCTGCGTCCGCTGCCGTTGATGTCCCGCAGCTCCTTCTCCAGGGGGTCCGCGTAGGGTGCCAATTCCACCCCCCCGATGTCGTTCAGCGCGTTCCCCGATGCGGCGCGGATCGCGGCAAAGAGCGTATCGCGATCGGTGGGGTGATAGTCGATCTCCAGGTCGACGATACCGGCGCCGCGCGTCGTGGTGCCGAGCGGCTGACCGTAGGGATCCACCGCATTGGAGAAGTCCCCGTAGCTCAGCAGGCCCCGCAGCGCGATGGTTATGTCGAGCTTGTCGTCGACCTCATAGGCGCCCGCGAGTGAGGGCAGCGCCACCAGGGCGCCGAGCAGCAGGTTCTTCAAATGATCGCTCCGCGGTGGTTCGGCAATTAGGGCGGACTCTGGATGGGTCCGTAAAATATGTCAAATAAACATGGATCTGCCGTATCTTCATAAGCAGCGATTGAAGAATGGTACATTTGGTTATCCACTCACAAGCAGAAACGAGCCGGTCAGCGGCTCAGCGTCTGCTCGATCTTCTCCGCAAGCCGATCGACACCCTTGCGCGTGACCTCCTGCGCCGGACCCTTGACCTCCACGATGTAGTTTTGCGCCAGCGTCCCCGCGCGGGCGTCGACTAGGTGGGCCATGAGGTAGGCGAAGAGGAAGCTCGGCTTGTGCACGCGCCCGACCAGTACCCAATCGGCACCCTGCTCGCGCCCCAGCCGAGCGGCCGCGTCCGCGTGGTCGAAGAGATACCCGACGCCCACATCGGCCTCGCGCGCGGTAGCCGCATCGATCGGAACGATCCGGTAGCCGCCCTTGTCGCGCAGCGCTTGTTCCAGCATCGGCCGGATCGACGCGGTCCGCTCCAGCTCCTCGGGGGTCTCCGGCAGGAGGGTGAGGTCCTTGAGCTCGAAGTCGAGGATGGCGATCGCCGGCTCGGCGCGAACCGACGAGAGCCACAGGCAGAGCAGGGCGACGATGGCCGCCATGCCCATGCGTGGGAACAGACGCGGCGGTCTCATCGCGCGTTTACGCCGGCAGCCGGACTCACCTGGATGGCGCAGAACTTGAACTCCGGGATCTTGGCCGTTGGATCGAGCGCCTCGTTGGTCAGCAGGTTGGCCGCCGCCTCGTGATAGCAGAAGGGCAGGAAGACCTGTCCCGGCTGCAGTCCGGCATCCGACCCGGCGAAGGCGACGACGGCACCGCGACGGGAGCTCAGCCGAATGGCCTCGCCGGCGCGGACCCCGATCGCGGCAAGGTCGTC
>JBGSTR010000748.1:0-6527 GCA_041736365.1 Chromatiaceae bacterium
GTCGGCGCGGGCGTCGGCATCGGCGCGCTGGGCGGTCGCTTCCTGGAAGGCGCGGCCCGCCAGCCGGAGCTCATTCCGATGCTGCGTACCCAGTTCTTCATCGTCATGGGTCTCGTCGACGCCCTCCCGGTCATCTCGATCGCGATGGGCCTGTACCTTATGTTCGCCGCTTAAGGACCAATCGGGCCCTTCGCGGTCCCGGTTCAACGTCGGACACGAGGCACACAGATGAACTTCAATCTGACACTCATCGGACAGATGATCTCCTTCGCGGTGTTCGTCTGGTTCACCATGACGTACGTCTGGAATCCGATCATCAAGGCGCTCCAGGACCGTAAGGGCAAGATCGCCGAGGGCCTGGCCGCCGCCGAGCGCGGACACCAGGAGAAGGCGCTGGGCGAGCAGCGAGCGCTGGAAATCATGAAGCAGGCGAAGGTCCAGGCCGCCGACGTCCTCAGCCAGGCGCAGAAGCGCGCGGGCGAGATCGTCGAAGAGGCCAAGACCGATGCCCGCGCCGAGGGCGATCGCTTGGTCCTCGCCGCCAAGGCGGAGATCGAGCGCGAGACCAACCGCGCTCGCGAGGAGCTGCGGGAGAAGGTTGCGACCCTCGCCGTCGCGGCGGCGGAGAAGATTCTCCACAAGGAGATCGATGCCAACGCCCACAAGGCGCTTGTTGATACGTTCGCGAAGCAAGTTTAAAGAGTTAAGGCCATGGCCGGAGACATCACCACCATTGCTCGGCCCTACGCGGAAGCGGTGTTCGCTCGCGCAAAGGAGACCGGCCAGGTAGCCAACTGGTCCGAGGCACTTACGCTGCTCTCCACGGTCGCGTCCGACGGGCAGCTCGCCGCCCAGATCGGCAACCCGAACGTGCCCCGCGAGCGCGTTCGCGACATGATTCTCGAGGTCTGCGGTGACGCGCTCCCGCCGGAGGTCGCGAATCTGGTTCGCCTGCTGGCGCAGAACGCCCGCCTGGGCGCGCTCCCGGAGATCGCCCGCCTATTCGAGGCCAGTCGAACGGCCGACCAGGGCGTGCGGCACGTGCTGGTGCGCAGTGCCTACGCGATGAATGCGGCGCAGCAAAAGGAGCTTGCCGAGGCCCTCAGCCGCCGACTCGGCGGCGAGGTCGAGCTCTCGGTCGAAAAAGACCCGGAGCTGATCGGCGGCGTCGAAATCCGTGCCGGCGACCTGGTGATTGACGACTCGATCCGCGGCAAGCTCAAGCAGCTGGCCCACGCACTGCAATTCTGAACGGGATACCGCCATGCAACTGAACCCATCCGAGATCAGCGATCTCATCAAGCAGAAGATCGAGCAGTTCGACCTCAAGACCGAGGCGCGGACCGAGGGCACGATCGTCAGCGTTACCGACGGCATCGTTCGCGTGCACGGGCTCTCCGATGCGAAGTACTACGAGATGCTGGAGTTTCCGGGCGACACGCTCGGTCTCGCCCTCAATCTGGAGCGCGACTCCGTGGGCGCCGTGGTGCTGGGTGCCTATACCCACCTCACCGAAGGCGACTGGGTGCGCTGCACCGGCCGCGTGCTCGAGGTTCCGGTCGGTCCCGGTCTGCTGGGTCGGGTCGTCGACTCGCTCGGCAACCCGATCGACGGCAAGGGACCGATCGATGCGGTGCGGACCTCGCCGATCGAGAAGGTAGCCCCGGGCGTCATCTCCCGGCAGTCGGTCGACCAGCCGGTGCAGACCGGCCTCAAGGCCATCGATGCGATGGTTCCGGTCGGACGCGGTCAGCGCGAGCTAATCATCGGCGACCGCCAGACCGGCAAGACCGCGGTGGCTATCGACGCCATCATCAATCAGAAAGGCACCGGCGTTAAGTGCATCTACGTCGCCGTCGGGCAGAAGAACTCGTCCATTTCTTCCCTGATCCGCAAGCTCGAAGAGCACGGCGCGATGGATCACACCATCATCGTTTCCGCGGGTGCCGCCGACTCCGCGGCGATGCAGTACATCGCGCCTTACGCCGGCTGCACCATGGGCGAGTACTTCCGCGACCGCGGCGAGGACGCCCTCATCATCTATGACGATCTGACCAAACAGGCCTGGGCCTATCGTCAGGTGTCGCTGCTGCTGCGCCGCCCCCCGGGTCGCGAGGCCTACCCCGGCGACGTCTTCTACCTGCATTCCCGGCTGCTCGAGCGTGCCGCTCGCGTCAACGCGCATTACGTGGAAGAAGCCACCAACGGCGAGGTCAAGGGCAAGACCGGCTCGCTGACGGCGTTGCCGATCATCGAGACCCAGGCGGGAGACGTTTCCGCGTTCGTCCCGACCAACGTCATCTCGATCACCGATGGTCAGATCTTCCTGGAGACGGACCTGTTCAACGCGGGTATACGCCCGGCTATCAACGCCGGTCTCTCGGTGTCGCGCGTCGGCGGCGCCGCCCAGACCAAGATCATCAAGAAGCTTGGCGGCGGTATCCGTCTTGCGCTCGCCCAGTATCGCGAGCTGGCGGCCTTTTCGCAGTTCGCCTCCGACCTCGACGAGGCCACTCGTAAGCAGCTGCAACGAGGCGAGCGCGTCACCGAGCTGATGAAGCAGGCCCAGTACTCGCCGATGAGCGTAGGGCAGATGGCCGTGTCGCTCTTTGCGGCCAACGAGGGCTACCTCGACGACGTCGATGTTAATAAGGTGGTGGACTTCGAGAACGCGATGCAGTCCTACATGAAGTCCAGCCAGTCGGAGCTGATCGACAAGATCAACACGACCGGAGAGTTCAACGACGAGATCCAGAATGCAATGCACGCTGCAATCAAGGATTTCAAGGCGAACAACACCTGGTAGAGGCATTGTCCGTGGTCGCTCGGCAGCGTTGCGCGATCGGCACACGGATCGGCCGGCAGCGTTTCAATCTGTCCTGTCGGCTGGTGTCTAACGGCTAGGAGAAGAGAATGGCAGGCGCCAAAGAAATCCGTACCAAGATCGCCAGCATCAAGAGCACGCAGAAGATCACCAGCGCGATGCAGATGGTCGCCGTGTCGAAGATGCGCAGGGCTCAGGAGCGGATGTCCGCCTCGCGCCCCTATGCGCAAAAGATGCTCCAGGTCATCCAGCATCTGGCGCGCGCCACGCCGGAGTATCGCCACTCGTTCATGGCGGTGGAGCGCGAGCGCAAGCGTGTTGGCTACATCATTATCTCGACCGATCGAGGCCTTTGCGGGGGACTGAACAGCAACCTCTTTCGGCGCCTGGTTGCCCATATCAAGGAGCAACGCAAGAGCGGCGTCGAACCGGTGTTCTGCACCATTGGCACCAAGGCGCTGGCGTTCTTCAGGCGCTTCGGCGGCAACGTAATGGCGCAGGCGATCCACTTGGGCGACAAGCCGCACATCGAGGACCTGATCGGAACCGTCAAGGTGATGCTTGATGCCTACGAGACAAAGAATATCGACGCGATCTATGTCGCAACCAACCAGTTCGTCAACACCATGACCCAGAACCCGGTCATTGAGCAGCTCGTCCCGATCACGGCCGGCGAGCAGGGCTCGATGCCGCTGCACTGGGACTACATTTACGAGCCGGATGCGCACACCGTGCTCGACTCGTTGCTGACCCGTTACATCGAATCCCTGGTCTATCAAGCCGTGGTAGAGAACGGCGCCTGCGAGCAGGCCGCGCGAATGGTCGCCATGAAGTCCGCGAGCGACAACGCCGGGAACCTGATCGACGAGCTGCAACTGGTCTACAACAAGGCCCGTCAGGCGGCGATAACCCAGGAAATCTCCGAGATTGTCGGCGGCGCCGCGGCGGTTTGAGCGTCGCGTCGGTTGCAACAGATACCCAAGCCGCCGCAAGGCGAGAATGAGGAAAAGCTATGAGTTCCGGTAACGTGGTGGAGATCATCGGGGCCGTCGTCGACGTCCAGTTCCCGCGCGGCGAGATGCCCAAGGTCTACGATGCCCTGACGATCGAATCGGCGGGTCTGACGCTTGAAGTCCAGCAACAGCTCGGTGACGGCATTGTGCGCACCATCGCCATGGGCTCCACCGACGGCCTGCAGCGGGGCCTCTCCGCCGTGGCTACCGGCTCGCCCATCAGCATCCCGGTGGGTCAGGCGACGCTCGGGCGCATCATGGACGTGCTCGGCAACTCGATCGACGAGCTGGGCCCGGTCGACTCCGAGGCGCGTTGGCCGATCCACCGCCCGGCGCCGCGGCTCGAAGATCAAGCGGCGTCGACCGAGATCCTGGAAACCGGCATCAAGGTCATTGACCTGATCATGCCCATCTCCAAGGGCGGCAAGGTCGGCCTGTTCGGCGGCGCCGGTGTCGGCAAGACGGTCACCCTGATGGAGCTGATCCGCAACATCGCCGTTGAGCACTCGGGCTTCTCCGTGTTCGCCGGCGTCGGCGAGCGCACCCGCGAGGGCAACGACTTCTATCACGAGATGAAGGAGTCGAACGTTCTCGACAAGGTTGCCCTGGTTTACGGCCAGATGAACGAGCCCCCGGGCAACCGCCTGCGCGTGGCACTCACCGGTCTGACCATCGCCGAGTACTTCCGCGAGGAAGGGCGCGACGTGCTGATGTTCATCGACAACATCTACCGTTACACCCTGGCGGGAACCGAGGTCTCCGCACTGCTCGGGCGTATGCCGTCCGCGGTGGGCTACCAGCCGACCCTGGCCTCCGAGATGGGCGCCCTGCAGGAGCGCATCACCTCCACCCGCACCGGATCCATCACCTCGTTCCAGGCGGTATACGTACCCGCGGACGATCTGACCGATCCGTCGCCCGCCACCACCTTCGCGCATCTGGACGCGACCCTGGTGTTGTCGCGGCAGATTGCCGAGCTCGGCATCTATCCCGCGGTGGACCCGCTCGACTCCACCAGCCGTATTCTCGACCCCAACGTCGTTGGTCAGGAGCATTACGACACCGCCCGCGCCGTGCAGGGAACGTTGCAGCGTTACAAGGAGCTCAAGGACATCATTGCCATCCTCGGCATGGACGAGCTCTCGGAAGAGGACAAGCTAACCGTCGCGCGGGCGCGCAAGATGCAGCGTTTCCTGTCCCAGCCCTTCTTCGTGGCCGAGGTATTCACCGGCTCGCCGGGTAAGTTCGTGTCGGTCAAGGACACGATCAAGGACTTCCAGGCCATCGCCAACGGCGACTACGACCACCTGCCCGAGCAGGCCTTCTACATGGTCGGTGGCGTCGAGGAAGCGGTCGCGAAAGCCGAGAAGATGTAATTCCTACGGGGTACGATCCATGGCTATGACCATCCACGTGGACATCGTGAGCGCCGAAGGAGCTATCCACTCCGGCAAGGCGACCATGGTCTACGCAACGGCGGAGATGGGCGAGGTCGGTATTGCACCGCGCCACACCGCCTTCATCAGCCGCCTCAAGCCCGGCGACGTCCGGGTCGAAAACGAGCAGGGCGAGCAGGAGCACTTCTACGTCTCCGGCGGCATGATCGAGGTGCAGCCGAGTGTGGTGACGGTCCTGGCCGACACCGCAATCCGCGCCCACGACCTCGACGAGGCCGCGGCGATGGAGGCCAAGCGGCGTGCCGAGGATGCGCTCGCGGGTCAGACCGCCGAGTTCGAATACGCCAAGGCCCAAGCCGAGCTGGCCGAGGCTATCGCCCAGCTGCGCGCCATCGAGAAGCTGCGCAAGATCAAGCGCGGTTAGCGCCGCGGCCGGCGAAGACTCGGGCCGGGCAATACCCCTATGTCCCCGTCGCACGCGGCGGGGGCACATTCATTTCCGCATGCGGTTTGGATCAGCCGACGAAGGTTGCGCTACCCTCGCCCCACCGCAGCGCCACGGATCCGCCTTTGAGTCATGCCCGATCAAGTCGTGAAGAACGGAAAGTTCGTCTCTATTACCTACAGCATCGCCGATGATGCCGGCAACATCTTGGAACAGACTGACCTTCCGGTCAGCTACATCCACGGTGGCCGCACCGAGTTGATCGGCGGCATGGACCAGGCCATCAATGGCCGCCAGGCGGGTGAAGAGGTCGACATGCTGCTCGCTCCCGAGCAAGGATTCGGACCCCACGATCCGAGCCTGACCTTTACCGACGACATCGCAAACGTCCCCCCGCAGGTTCGATACGTCGGCGCCGAGGTGCAGATGCAAAACGAGAGCGGCGAGGTGAAGAGCTTCTTCGTCACCCAGATCGACGATAGCAAGCTCACCGTCGACGGCAACCACCCATTGGCGGGCAAGTCGCTGAAGGTCCACGTCCGAATCCAAGAGGTACGGGACCCGACCGGCGATGAGCTGGCCCAGGATTTGGCGGCGCCGGACGCCTCCTGCGCCACCCCGGGCACCGGACTTCACTAGACGGGCATGCGCGGTTTCAGCCGATGATCGGGCGCGAGCGCCGGTACGGGGACGAGGCCTTGAGTAGGAGCGAGACGCGATGAGCCTGGGCGTTGTGGTACTGGCCGCCGGCCTCGGCAAGCGCATGCGCTCAAGCCTGCCAAAGGTCCTGCACCCGCTCGCGGGCAAGCCCCTACTCGCTCACGTGCTCGACGCCGCAAGCGCGGTCG
>JBGSTR010000762.1:0-6513 GCA_041736365.1 Chromatiaceae bacterium
ACCGCCCCGCGCCTGGCTGCCAAGAGCCTGCACCGGCTCGCCGAGGAGCAGGGGTTCGACCGCGAGACTTAGGCCGGCCTCGCCTGTGAGGATGCGCGCTCGCGCGCGATGCCGCCGGTCAGCGCATCGCCGATCCGACCCGTTGGGTCAACCGGCCACCGCAACGCTTTCGCGGTAGTAATCGAGCACATCTCGCAAGCTGTCGTCGAGGCCGCAGCCGGACCGATATCCCAGCGCAGACAACCGTGTGATATCGGCGTAGACCCGGTCGATGTCCGCCGGCCGACCCGGTCTGCGCTCGACGTGGACGCGATCGGTCAGACCGCTTAGGCGCAGCATGGTATCGAGAATCTGCTGTCCGCTCGTCTCCTGACCCGAGGCAACATTGTAGGCGAGACCCGGATCGCCTCGGGTCGCCAGCAGTCGAAGCGCAGTCGCGGTATCGCGAACGTCGATGAAGTCGCGGGTGGTATGCAGCAAGCCGACGGACACCACCGGAGGCTGAGCCCCCCCGGCGATGGCCGCCAACTGCCGGCCCAGCCAGCCGCAAAGATGTCGCTCGTCTTGACCGGGACCGACTGGATTGAAGATTCGCGCCCAGAGCACGGGCACGCCGAGTCGCTCGGCGAGAATCCGGCCCAGCTCCTCACCCGCCCGCTTGGTGGACGAGTACGGATCGATTGGCCTGCAGAACGAATCCTCGTGCAGCGGCAGCGCCCCCTCGGGGATCCGGCCATACACGGACCCCGATGATCCGAATAGGATTCGCGGCGGAGCACCGTCGCCCCCGGCTAGCGCTTCCAACACGGACACGACCGTGCCGATATTCGCCCGCACAAGCTGCTCCGCGGGGTCGTCGCGCAGCGCGGCGGCCAGATGCACGACGATGTCGGGGCGAAGCTCGGCGATGAGCCGGGCAAAGGACGGCGTATCGGCGACGTCGACGGCGCGATAGCTGTAGCGGTCACTTTGGAGGGTTTGCGCCAAAGAGCCCGGCAGCGGTGCCCGCAAACGGGCCTCGCCCCAATGCACGCTATGCGTGAAATGCCGATCAAGCCTCGACGAGCGACCAACACCGACGATGCGGACACGAGGGTCCGCCGCGAGCCAATCGGCTGTTAGATAACGGCCCAGGAACCCCTGCGCGCCGGTAATGACGACCCGCTCGGCCGCAATTTTCACCGATCGACTCCTACTGGCAGACGCAGCATTTCCGCGAGACCGCGGTCAATAGGTGTGGTTGCGCGCCACGCCAATTCCGCGGCGGCGCGGCTCGAATCGCTCACGAGCTCGAGGATATCGGTGCGCGGCGGGCGATCCCGCGTTTGAGCGACCCGTACTGAAGCATCCACTCCCGCCATCGCGAGCACCCGCTCGGCCAGATCGGCCACCGAGATCCCTAATCCGCTGCCGAGATTGTATATGCGAATCGACTCCGGGAGCGCCGCACTGCAACCGGCGACCAAGGCGCCAACCAGGTCCCCAACGAAGCAATAGTCTCGAATGGGTCGGGGATCGGCCACCTCGATCACGCTACCCTGACGCGCCTGACGAACCAGCGAGCCCACCAGCGTTCGCGATGGCATCCCGGGGCCATACACCAGAAAAGGGCGAAATATAGCCGCCTCCAACCCGCCGGCCACCGAGCCCGCCTGAACGAATGCCTCCGCTCCGATCTTGGCCGCGGCATACGGCGACCTCGGAGCGAGCGGCGCGTCCTCGCACACCGGGTTTCTTGATGGTTGACCGTAGACCTCGGCCGAAGACACGTAGACCAGCCGATGGACCCCCGAGCGGATACAGGCATCGACAACCGCTGCCGTTCCGCTTGTATGGGCACGGGCATAGGCAAGCGGCGCCTGAAATGAAGCCGCGACCGACGGGGGTCCGGCCAAGTGCACGATCACCGTCGCATCCCGCACCAAGCGCATCAATATGGTCGGATCGTCGATTTCGCCGGAAAGGGTCGCGACATCCTCGGGCGGCATAACGACCGGGGTTCCCGGCGGGCCAAGCAGCGTGCGTACCTCCACGCCGTCGTCTCGGAGTGCGCGAATCAGGTGCGATCCGATAAAGCCACCGCCGCCCGTTACCGCTACCAACACGACAGCGACTCCCCGGTCTTTTCCCAATCCTCGCGACTTGGGGTCACGCGCTGCCGCCTTTCGGGCTTAATTCGGCCATCGCTGCGATCGCCCGTGCGACAAGGGGCGCGACCCGGTCAAGCTTGGGGATGTCTTGCACGGGAACCCACGTCGCCGGCTCCACCGGCGCCGGATCGACAACATTCGCAGACAGCACATGGGCTCGCGTAATCCGGCAGCTCGCGATGTCGATTTCGTCGAACACGGCCAACGGCTTCAAGCGAGCGGATTCAATACCGTAACGCGTCGCCAAGAGCTTCGCCGGAGACATCAGCTCGTCGCCGGCCGCCACGGGGGCAAGCGGAAGGCACCAGACTCCATCGTTACGCGTCTCCAACATCACTCCGCGACTGCCGTGCAGAAGCATGGCCACATTTTGGTCATCGAGCCGGGTTGCCCACAGCTCGAGCTGATCCGGATGGGCGCCGACCAATGCCGAGGCCCGCTCGGCTGCCGCCACATCGTTTACGTCGATCCAGGGCGCGCTGTGACGATACATCCGCACGTCGCAACCACGGGTCAACAATCGGTTTGCGAAGGCGGGAAGTCCAACCGTCTCACCGGGATCGAAGGCCGCAAGGGCCTCCGCACCGAGAACCGAAACGGCACTACAGACCTGCACCATCAAATCCGGTTTCTCGCGGTAGGCAACCACCCGATCCCCCTGCGCCACCACCTCTCCGAAGGGAATGGGAAACGGCTGGTCATGGACCGCAAGGGTCAGCGCCGCCCCGCTCGCCCGGTGGGCCGCGAGCATTGCCTGCAGGTCTAGGCTGGTGAGATTATCCGCGTTGACCACCACCACCTCGGTTCGATCGCCGAGATATGCGGCGGCCCCGATCGACCCGAGCGGCCGTGGCTCCGTGATCACCGACAGTGACGCGCCAAGCGCCCGTGCGACCTCGCGACCGCGCGAGCGCGCGAATTCACCCACCCCGTCCGCCCCGGCGGATACCGCAACATGGAGATCGGTGAGTCCGGCGCGCCGGAGCGCAAGCAGGTTCCGCTCGAGCAGGCTAACGCCGCGGATGGGTACCAACGGTTTCGGGAGCAGGCCGCCGGACCTTCGCATCCGCTCACCGGCCCCACCAGCCACGATGAGTCCGGCAACGGTCATGAGCGACCCCCGTTTCCCGGCGAGTTGCGAAGCGCCGCGACGGGAAACGGGATTGCGGAAAAGAGGTATCTCATCAATTGCGTGCCCGTTTCGAATTGAGGAGACGCCGAAACAATGATTCGTGGGCAGCCGCCATCATCTCTGGTCGATGCCGCTCTTCGTAGCGTTGCCGCGCGGCCACCCCCAGACGATTCGCCAGAGCCGAGTCGCCCAGCAGCTCGAGCATGGCCGCGGCCGCTCGCTCGGGGTCTCCCGGAGGAACGAGCAGCGCATCGACGCGATCCTCGGCGATCTCAAGATTCCCCGGGAGACTGGTAATCACGGCGGGCCGGCCCACCGACATGTTTTCGTGAATCGCGGTCGGTGAGGAATCCTCTGTGCTGAGGTGGGCGAAGATATCGATCGCCGCATAGACGTCGCCGATCGGACCCGGATAGCTCAACAGCCGCACTCGGTCCGCAATTCCCAATAATTTGGCGGACGCATTCAATTGATTGAGAAACTCCCGGTTCTCGGCGACGAAACCGACCCCCACGAAAGCGACATCGGGGCGTTGGTCGAGCACCAGCCGGGCCGCATCGAGCAGAGTTTCGTAGCCCTTCCGAGGGATGATCCGACTGATCTGCCCGATCACCGGGATTGTCGGATCGCTCGGCAACCCGAGTCTTGCCCGAGCTTCCTCGCGGCCCAGCTCGCTGGTCGCGGGCGGCACGCCATTTTGGATTAGGACAAGATCGGCGCGTCGACTCCAGCGCCAACGATCGAAATCGTCGAGAGTCGCGCGGGCGTCGCTGATCAGGGCATCGACCCGAGCCATACATGCCTGTCCCACCGCGTATTTCGCGGGCGAGCTCCAGAAGCTCGCGTAGTAAGCGGTGGAAACGACCACTGGAGCCCCGGCGAGCCTTGCGGCCATAAGCCCCAGCGCGGTAGGGGTGCCGAGCCGAGCGTCAACCACATCAATCCGGTGGCGACGGAGCTCCTCAGCCAAGCGGGTGACCGCGCGCGCGGTGTTGACCGCACCCCTCCAGCCTCCCAGCTCGAGACCGAGCTCAACGACCTTGATCCCGTTGGCTCGATAGCGCTCGCGCATGGAGCCAACCCAGCGGTCTTGCTCCTCGTCGGTGGGCGAGACCACGATCACCACGTGCTCGACCGAATCGGCATCGTACGCCATCGCGGTGTTCAATAGCCTCGTCTCATCGCCGGCGACCGTAAGCCGTCGAGTCACGGAGGCTACACGCAGGGCTTGAGGCATCGGACGTATTCCTCCAGCGTTTCCGTCAACGGTCTTTCAGCACGTCAAAAACCGCCGAAATCACATCATCCACATCGTCGTCCGAGAGATTTGCCGAGAGCGGCAGACTCACCGTCGTGCGGCCGATATCCCGTGCATTCGGGAAGTCATCCACGTTCCAGCGAAAGTGCTGCACGTAATAGGGATGCTCCGGGATCGACAGATAATGCACCCCAACGCCAATGTTCCTGGCGACCATCTCTTTTGCAAACCCATCGCGTGAGATTTTCGCGCTCTTCTCATCGATCCGGATCGTATAAAGATGGTATGCATGCCGAGTGTTGGGCGCGGGCTCGGCCGGTCGCTGAACCGGCAGGACCTCGAACGCCGATTGGTAACGCCCCCAGATCGCCCGGCGGCGAATCCAGTTGTCCTCCACCCTTGCGAGCTGGTGGATTCCGAGCGCGGCCTGCAAATCCGACATGTTGTATTTGAAGCCGCACTCAGTGACCAGATAGTGCTGGTGAGCCGCGTCGCCGAAGCGACGCCACGCGTCCGCCGACAGCCCGTGCAGAGCCAGCACCTTGATCCGGGCAATGTCTCTCCCGTCGCGGGCAACCACCATTCCACCCTCGCCGGTTACCACATTTTTCGTTACATAGAATGAATAGCAGCCGAAATCGCCAAGAGTCCCTGCCGTCTGCCCGTTGACCTCTGATTCAATCGCGTGGGCACAATCCTCGATCACCTTCAAACCATATCTTTGAGCCACATCCAAGATATGCTCCATATCGCATGGACGGCCCCCGAAGTGGACCGGAATGATGGCTCGAGCTCGCGACGTAATGCGTCGCTCGAGGTCACGCGGGTCCATATTCATAGTGATCGGATCCACGTCCGCCAGCACCGGCGTTCCGCGCGCATGTATGATGGCGTTCACGGTAGAGCAAAAGGTCATCGCAGTTGTGACAATTTCGTCTCCCGGCTCAATACCGGCTGCGATCATGCTTAGGTGCAGCGCCGCCGTGCAGGAGCTCACCGCGGTCACCCATTCAGTCTTCTTGTAAGAACGAAAAGCCTCTTCAAACCTTGCAACCTTAGGACCCGTTCCGAGCCAGCCGGAGCGCAGTGTATCAACTATTTCCTGGATCTCCTCCTCCCCGATCGCCGGATTACCGAACGCCAAAAAGCGCTCTCTGCGTCTCATACCTTTACCGCTCCGCTACTAGCCGCTTCGCCCGCAAGCCATACAGTGCCGACTCGTCTGCCCGTGAGTGTCCCATGCGGTAGTCACGGGGCCTTGAGGAAACGCTGATTGACTGCCCTTCCCTTCCGAGCCGGGGACGGCCCCACATCTTGACGCGCCCAAAAAGACAAGAAGATAGAGCGGATCGAATGCCGGGAAGGCGTTTAATCGGCGTCTCCTCAGGGGTCTTGTCCGGAGCCGATAGTATCAACATCAGCGCACGCGTCACTTCGTGTTTCTTAGTGTCGAAGCATGTCGAGCGCTCCGTCGCCCCAAACCCCAACCTTACCCATGCACGGGGAGTCGGGTTCGCGGGCACAGACATTCTCGGCCACGCCCGCAACCGCGGCAGACGAGTTGGTGGGGCGAGCGCAAACGCTCCGGCACACCGTTTCCCAGGTACCGCAGCGCTTCAGAAACATTGCCGACCTCACGCAATCTGGAGCTGACTCTCGTGCTCCGCATGTCTGCGTCGGTCCGATGATTCCCGGGGAGTCGTTCCGGCGCAGGCAGTACCTGAGAAGCTGCGTCTCGTAAAGAACGCGGGACCGATTATGATACCGTTTCACGAAAGCGTCCGGCACCGGCCTCTTGGACTTGGGAAACGCCGTTCGCCTAGGGAGACGCTGATTAAATGCCATCCTGGCATTTAATCAGCTCGCGGTCCGAGAGGCGCGACTCCCGGACCGCTCCATTTTCAACGGCTTAGCGCCGTCGAAAATGCCGCGCCATCCCTGGCGCGGACGGGAAACGCTTTTAATCAGCGTTT
>JBGSTR010000768.1:0-4918 GCA_041736365.1 Chromatiaceae bacterium
CGCTCGCGCCCTTCCTGCCGGTCGAGCCGGGGCTGCGCTTCGGCATCGGCCTGGATCTCGACTATGCGGCGGTGGCCGCGGCGCTTTCCGAGCGAATCGCTGGACATGAGCTCGCGATCAAGGATCGGCGGGTTCAGGTTCAGTCCATCGACATCGCCGCTCGGGGCGAGGACTTGGTGGTTGGCGCGCGGCTCGCCGGGGACCTGGCGGGGCGGATCGAGATCATGTCCCGGCCGGGGTTCGACGTCGAGACTCAGGCGCTGCGCCTGAACGACCTAGACTTCGTATTCGAAGCCGCCGAGCCGGACGGATCGTTGCTGCTCAATGTCTTCTACGAGCGCATTCGCGATGTGATCGAGTCGCAGGCGAACGAGCTGCTGGCGGATCGTTCCGCGGGCCTGCGAGACGCACTTTCCGCCACGCTGAGCGACACCCTTCCGGCCAACCTGGCGCCGGATATCTCGGGGCTGCGGCTCGGCGCACTGGCCATCGAGGTAAGGGACAGCGGGCTGCGCCTTACGGGCTCCGCCGACGGCGCGTTGGCACTCGGCAAACAGTCGCCCTGAGTACGTGCCGCGAGCAGCGCGGCTGCCGCCCCGTGCCTTACTCGAACAGATCCCGGAAGGAGCGGGAGAAACGCTGATAGGCCTCCCAGCCGTCTTTATCCATCACCTGGTCTATCACCCAGCGATTTTCCTGACTCGCGCCCATTAGCGACTGGATCTCGAACCCGAGATGACGCAGGAACGCGTAGCTCGGCCCGTCATCGGACATTTGCAGCTCCGCGTACTCCTCGGAGCGCCTGTCGAGCCGTTGCAGGAACGCGCTGCCGTAGTCGCCGGGGCCGAGCAGATCTTGGCTGTTGTCCTGAACGTGCTCCACCAGCTTCCGGGCGAAGCTGGTGATCAGGGTGCGCCGCTCCTCGTCCGGGAGCATGCCGTGGGACATCCGGTCGGCGATCTGGATCAGGAACACCAGATACTCCTGGATCACCGCCAGACGTTGCTCGTCGCTGGCATAGACGAAGCGCTCGCAGTGCAGGTTGATCGCCTTGTCCACCGAGAGGCGCCAGGCGATGAATGCCAGTGCAGTGGCGATTTCGGGAAGCGAACGCTCTCTTTCGTCGTTCGACCAGTGACTCTTAATGCGCAGTGCCACGCGATACTCCTATGCTTGGCGGGTTGGGAGCGGGCTCGACCGACCCAAACCTCGATTGTTGACCGAATATTCCACCGGACACTCCACCGGCCTGCCCGGTAGCCCGACAACGCCCGATCCGACGCCCGAGGTACCCCGATGACCGACGCCCCATTGCATGCACTCGCCGCGACCGTGCAGCACAACTGCAATATCTCCGACGCGCGTCATGGTGCGGACTACTCGCTGTGCGTCTATCTCATGAAGATGAGGGAATATTACCGCTGGGAAAAGCGCCTGCCCTACGGCGCGGCACTCGAGCGCGACCAGGTCGGCAACTGGCTTCAGGCCCGGGAGCGTCTTTGGGAGGACCTGGAGCAGGCGGCGCTGGAGCCCATCATCATCGACGGCGAGCGGTTCGATCCCTTCGACGCGGACGCCATCAACCAGCGACTCGGTGCCCACGGACTGGTCTACAGTGGGGGTCTCGGCGACAAGGCCAAGCCCCATTTCTTTCTCGGCGCGCTGGAGCGCCACCAACGCCACGGCGACTGCTCGATCTTCGTGGTGGCCAACGAGTACGCCCGCGACCTGACCGCGCCACCGGCGATGAACCTGGGCCAAACCATTTTCCTGCGGCGCGAATCGCTGCGGCGTCTGCTGTGGGAGAAGTTGGAGAGCTGGCGCTGGAACCGGCCGGACAACGCGCTCGGTCGGGCCTTCGCCTGCTACGACTTCGAGACCGACCTCGATGCCGCGCTCGACGCCATGACCGATCGGGAGATCGGCATCGTGCTGCTGCACGAGCAAGGCGAATACGCGGCGGGGGTGCGGCTGGGCGATGACTGGGGACGGATGCTGATCGACCTGGTCGGCACGCCGGCCGAGATCATGGCGCGTGCCGTCCGAGACCACCTGGCCGATTGTCTGGCGACCCTCCCGGCGCTGGCCGATAGCGCCGATCCCGCGTCGCTGCATTTCTTCTTCGGCAACCTGACCAACATGCGCAAGGACCTCTACCCGGCACTGCTCAAGGGCTACGAGGAGTGGCACGGCGGGCGCGATGCCGCACTCTTTGCCGCCATCGCCGAGCACGGGCGCGGTCATTGGGAGTCCATCGCGCAGGCCATGCTCGAGCTGCACAGGCGCCACGGCAGCGATGCCGCCGCGCCGATACGCGAGCTGGTGGAGGCGGGTCGGGTATAGGGAGTGGCCGATCAAATGCCTCCCCGGCACTGGTCAGCTCGCGGTTCGCGAGGCGCGACTCTCGGGCCGCTGCATCTTCAATCGTTGACGCGCTTTAGCATGCCCCGCTATCCCTGGCCCGGAAGCGAGACGCAATCAACTAGCTTGGGCTAGTGTTCATTCGAACGCGCGACCTGTACGTCGCTCATAATGAAGCCGCAGAGATTGGCTGCGTTCTCCCGTGTGCGCGCAAGGGTTTCTTCTTGTGGCCACAGGGTCCAAGCCTGATCGAGGACGTCCATCATGCTCCTGAGGCAGGCCCCGTCGTCATCGGAAAATGTTCCGCCGTCCGCAATCTTTTCTCGGATGTCGAGGGCCTCCGGCAGCCGCCGGCTTTCCACGTCGCGCAGAAGCTGCGCGATGATCTGCATCGATTGGGATTCCGGATCCTGGTACTCAATCTCGGCGTCCATATCGGCGGCATGCGCCGTCCGGTCGCGCGTCGGGGTTTCATCCAACTGTACTTTGTACACGGTGATATCCTCAGACCATTAGATCTTTAAGCGGCCTTACAGAGAACGCGCTTTGAAGCTCGGCGCCACTCCACGGTAGCAAGTATTTGTGTCCACCGAGAGACTATCCGGTGGCGTCACAATGATTCCGCGCGTCCGGCTTCGCGTAATCGGTGGGGCCTACTGCCGGCTTCTTCAAGCGCGCTGCGACAAGACGATGGAGCGCTCGGAGCCTCGCGCATCTCGGACCGCTCGTCCCCAAGCCGAGTTTGACCGCGGGCGCCTCGGCTCGTGAAAATATCGGGTCCCAAGCCAACCGCCGGAATCCTGCCATGAGTATTGCCGCCGAACGCGTCGTCACCCCGTTGGCCACCCTGCGCGAGGTCAAGCCCGGCAGCTTGATCTTCGAACGCGCGCTGGCGCTGCCGCCGGCGTTCTGCGATGCGGTGATCGAGCGCTTCGAGGCGAATCCGGAGCACCAGTACGCCGGTCGCATCGGGCAGCTTCGCAGCGAGGTCGCGAGCGTCAAACGCACGACCGATCTGGTGGTCAGCAACAAGCCGGAATGGAAGGACGTGGACCAGATGTTCTTCCGCTCGCTGGCAGCGGCAATCAAGGAATTCCGCGAGACCTTTCCCTATTTCAAGGGTCCGTTCAAGGATGAGGGCTATCAGGTTCAGCGCTATCTGCCCGGCGAGTACTACCACTGGCACATCGACGGTGGCAGTCACGAGCTGAGCCAGCGCCAGCTGGTGGTGCTCTGGTACCTCAACGACGTCCCGGGTCCGGGCGGCGAGACGGACTTTTTGTATCAGGACGTAAGCATCCACCCGGAGCGAGGAAAGCTGGTCCTGTTCCCGCCCTTCTGGACCCACGAGCACCGCGCCGCCGTGCTCCAGAGCGGCGTGAAGTACATCGCCACCACCTGGGTGGTATTCGCCTGATGCCGGAGTCGCCCAAGCGGCTGCTTGCGATCATCGAGCTCGGCGGCTACCCGAATCTGATGCCGCTCTATCGGGAGCTGGGCTTCGAGGTCGAGGTGGTCCATTCGCAGCGCAAGGCCCAGGCCGCGCTGAAGGGGCGCGCCCCCGACGTGATCGTTGCCGAGTACAACTTCCAGTCTGATTTTCGGGATCGAACCAGCAACCTGGAAACCCTGATGGCGCGCCTGCAGCGCAATCCCGAGGTGAAGGTGATCTGCTTCTATCAGCCCGAATTCAGGCACAAGCTCGACGGGCTGACCGCGCGCTTCTCGATCTTCGCGGCAATCGAGCTTCCGGTTGAGTCCGCGCGGGTCGAGGCCGCCCTGCGAAAGGCACTGGAGTAATCCCGGCCCTTCGCGGTCCGGGAGTCGCGCGCCTCGGACCGCGAGCTGATTAAATGCCGGGACGGCGTTTAATCAGATTCTCCTTAACGCAGCAGCGCCATGCAGGCTGCGGGCGGCTGGGGATCGGCAGCGGCCTTGCCGCCCTTCTTGGGATTGCGCGCCTCGTCGCTGAACCACCAGGCCAGATCGGCGCCGCAGCCGTCTCCGGCGGGCACCGGGGACTGATTCGAGCACTCGGGGCTCCCCGCCGGGCAGCGTAGTCGCAAGTGGAAATGAGAGTCGTGGCCCCACCAAGGGCGGATCTTGCGCAACCAGGTACGGTCGCCGGCGGTGCTCTCGCACAGGGCGCGCTTGATCGCGGGATTGACGAAGATCCGATCCACCGCCGGGTTGCGTGCCGCCGTCTCGATCAGGAATTTCTGATCCGCCCCCCAGCGCTCGTTCACCGCCATTCCGTCGCCGCGAACCATGCTCGGCGGGTCGCTGGAGACCGTCAGTCGCTGGGCGGCGCCGGCAGTTGGGGCGGGGGTGAGCCAGACGTCCGCGTCCAGTCCATTTTGATGGCTGCGATGGGACGAGGGCATACGCCCGCCGCGGGGTTGGCTGAGGTCGCCGAAGAGCACGAGCGAGTCGCCGTGCCGCTGCATCGCGCCTCCCAGGTCCTCGAGCACGCGAAGCAGGTCGGGATGGCCGTAGTAGCGGTTGCGTTGTCGGCGTACGCTCACGTAACCCGGACCGGTCTCGGGCAGCGGCTCGG
>JBGSTR010000822.1:0-10192 GCA_041736365.1 Chromatiaceae bacterium
CCGCACGGCGTCCTCGCGGGGGGGCGGGCGCCCCGGAAACCCGGGGCAGCGCCCGACTACCACCACGCCTCCATCTGCGCACCGAAGGTCACGCCGCTGGTATCGTCCGCCGCGATAATTCCCGGAGTCTGCGGGAAGTTCCCGCTGTTCCAGTCCGCGTAGGTGACGAATAGGCGGATTACCGGACGCGCCCAAATGCTCGGGCCGGCCTGCCACTGCTGGGCCAAGGTGATCTTGAACAGGTCGCAGCTGTCGTTGAGGGTGGCGCAAGAGCGCAGCTGGTCCGCTGAAATTCCATCCTCGAGGTTGGCGATGTCATTGGCGGACAATCCGTAACCGGCGTAACCGTCGCTGAAGTTGACGTTGTCGTAGCCAATCTCCAACGCGGTGTTCATGGTGTCGGACCACTTGTAGATCGGGCGGATGCCGATCGAGAACCAGTTCTTCTCGCCGCCGCTGCCGGTGGCCGGCAGTCCGCTCGCGAGCGTCGCGTCGTTGCGCACCTTGGACTCGTACCAGACCGCGTACATCATCTCCACCCGCTTGCCCAGCTCGATGGTGCCGTGATCGAGAATACGCCACATGTAATCAAGCGTCGGCAGCACCGTCGAATTCCCGTCGATATCGAAGGCGTAATAATCCGCACCCGCGCCACTCGTGGAATGCGTATTATTGTTGCCGACGGCCGCCATACTCCCGGTCGCGTACTGCACGATGAACTTGTTGAACCCGCCGCCGCCGAACCAATTACCCTGGGTGTGCTCCGCGGTGAACAGCCAACCATTCTCATAGTTGAACGGTTGCAGCTTCTTGATCTCTCCGGTCGCGAGCTCTCTCTGCTTGAGGCTGTCCTGGTCGTTGGTCAGATCGGCGGTTCCGTACTCGATACCGATCTCGAGCTTGCCGTCGGTGTTGGTCTCGAGATTCGCGTAACGCGCACTGAGCACATTGTTGATGACGTTGGGTCGGATGATCTCGTCGTTGTAGAACTCGGTGCCTTGGCCGTTGACCCATGGGCCGTCGGTATTTCGCACCCACGCCAACGAGAGGTCGCCGGGGCCCAGGGTCCAGTATTCGAGGCCGACGCCCGGGCCGGACAGGTCCCAGTAATAGAAGTCCGCCATGTGGATATCGTGGCGCTGGTAGAACTTCTTGCCCGCCCACAGCGTGGACTTCGCCTGGCCCGGGATGACGCCCTTGAACTGGGCGTTCGCCTCGCGCACGGACACGACCGAGTCCCGATAGGGGTGGGCAGTGAGCGCACGATCGCCCGAGATCGAGTCGCTGTTTGAACCGGACCCGTCGCCCGGATCCTCGGACCAGTCGTTCTGCTGGGCCGACTTATAGGCGATGCGGGTATCGATATAGAAGCTCTGGTCGTTCTGCTCCCACATGCTCTTCCCGAGCACGATCTCCATGTAGGTTTCGCACTCGTTGCCGAGCCGGTACTTCGTGTCCGCCCCGTTGGACTGGAAGCAGGACTGGTCACCCCCTCCCGATGTGGCGCCGATACCGGACCGCATATAGCCGTGGAAATCCGGAAGATAGTTGGTTTCGGTCTCCGCCAGGACTTGCCCGGACCCCAGGACCGCGGCGATTGCCGCCGGAAGCAGTCGAATCTTCATCTCGTTCCCCCCCGTTGAGGTTTCAATGGCTCCCGATCGTCCCTACCCGGACGAACGGTAGCGGGCCCCGGGACACGCGCGGGATTGCGGTCTCCCAGCCGGCTCAATCGCCGGATCTTCAGCGGCCTTTCCTTTGCCGCAAGGACTCTTGCGACTCACTTCGTCGACCGTTCCGTCCGCGGCCGAATCGCCTTGCCGCAGTAAGCAGCGGGCGTCTCGCGCGAGCGGATAGAGGAATAGCGACTTGACCTCGATACCGTGCCTTCGATGCTCTCGGTCCATGCGACCCCGTCCGCTGGTCTGCCCGACGGCGATCCAGTTCGCGGCGCGGTAGCAGGTGCCCGAGAAGCGTTGGATGTCGACCAAGGTCTCCGCCATCAGCGGGGTCACGCCGAACTCGCCCAACCATTGCTTGGGGAGCTCGCGGACGCTCGCGGCGAGGACGTGGCTGGCGAGGTTCGGTACCCGAACCGAGGGAAGGATCAGGAAGCGGCTCTGGTTGACGATCCGTTGCAGATTCGAGCGGCGCAGATCGTCCGACCAGCCGATCCATCGGTCCCGGGACTTTATGCGCCACGCGGGACTCGAGTACTGGAGGCACCCTAGATCCCGGCCGGTGCGATCGCGGATCAGAAAGCGCATCGAGGCACCGAACGCCGGCCGGTAGCCCAGATAGTGGAAGCGCTCCATCAGGTCGCGCCAGTGGCGGTTTTGCTCGGCCCCTTGAACCCATTCCAGCGACACCGGCAGCAGGCCACTCAACTCGCCCGAGATCTCCTCGTCTCCCAACGATTCCGCGGCGAAAGGTGCACGGGATGGGGATCCGGGCGGACGGGTTCGTCGCTTGGGGGGAAATCGGAAGGCGCCCTTCTGCTCCAGCAGATCGAACAGGTCCAGGCACTCCCGGCTCTTGGCCCTGCCGCTGGGGCGGTGCCAATCGATCAGCTCGCAGACCGTAAGCGCGAGCTCGTTTCGGCTGATTCCGGGATATCGGTTCCCGAGATCCCGAACCAGCGCGATCTCATCCTCGTTGAACGACCGCCCGCAGACGCTAATTGGCGAATTCGGTGCGCGTGTTTCACTTGGGTGGTCGTCCATGCAGCCTACCCTAGTGACCGAGGAGGGATTTGTCCAGCATTTTCTTTACACTGTCGTAAAAAGTGCACTGACTCGCAGCCTAGGCTAGAGGCGCGTGCGCTTTTTGTCCAGCGCTTTTTTGTTGCGCCGCGACCGAAACTCAGCAGAAACAACGCCAGCAGGGCCATGTTTCGACGCTCAGATAGCGATTCGCTGGCTTTTCAACCACACTTTGGGCTACCGATCACACGTTGGCTTCCCGATACGCCGGCGCTCAAGGGCGCTGTGGAAGGCGTTTCGTCGCATAAAAACTACGTACGCTTGCATCGGCCAGGAGTGGCAGCCCTCGCCGGATGTTGGCGAAGAGCCTTAAGCGGCGGCTATACTTCCCGGGCGTCCCCATCGGTAGATAAGGAGACGCCGAATTAACGAATGCGAATACGATAATAAGCAGATCCGTGGAGGTCTCGGTTGATCGAATGTCAGCCCCGAAAATTTCAGCTGATTTCTCTTGCATTGCCGACCGCGAAATGAGAAATCTCGCGGCGCGCCAGAATCATTACCAACTGAATCGAGAAACAACGAACGGCCGCCGCCGCGTCGGTCAGCGACCGATGCCCGCTCAAAGTTCGTAGACCTAAAAAAGCCAACAGAGGAAACGTCATGAAGCAAATTACCGTTGCCGCGATCACATCCGTCGCGCTCGCATTCGGCGGCTCGGCGCTCGCATTCGAAGAGGGGAAACTGACCATCTGGATCAACGGGGACAAGGGCTACAACGGTCTTGCGGAGGTTGGCAAGAGATTCACCGCGGACACGGGTGTCGCGGTGGAGGTGTCCCATCCGGACAAGGTTGAGGAGCGATTCCAGCAGGTGGCATCGAATGCCCAGGGACCCGATATCATGTTCTGGGCCCACGACCGCCTGGGCGAGTGGGTGAAGGGCGGTCTGCTGGCCCCGGTGAACCCGAGCGCGGAGGTCAAGGACAAGATCGAGGATTTCGCCTGGGAGGCCGTGACCGTCGACGGCAAGATCTACGGCTACCCGGTGGCCGTTGAGGCGATCTCGCTGATCTACAACAAGGACCTGATGCCGGATGGACCGCCCGCCACCTTCGAGGCGATGGCGGAGATGGACACCAAATTCCAGGCCGACGGCAAGCACGCCATCCTGTGGGCCTACGAGACCCCCTACTTCACCTATCCGCTGCTCTCGGCCGGCGGCGGCTATGCCTTCAAGAAGCAGGCTGACGGCAGCTACGACGTGAAAGACACCGGCGTCAACAATGCCGGCTCCAAGGCGGGCGTCCAGTTCCTCGCGGACATGATCGCGAAGGGCCACCTGCCCAAGGGCGTGGATTACGGTGTCGCCGAGGCCAAGTTCAACAAGGGCGATGCAGCGATGACCATCAACGGCCCGTGGGCTTGGGACAACCTGGACAAGTCCGGCATCAACTACGGTGTCGCGCCCTTGCCAACCCTCAACGGGAAGCCCGCCCGGGCATTCGTCGGCGTGCTGACCGGCGCGATCAACAATGCGACTCCCAACAAGGACCTGGCCGAGCTGTTCCTAAGCGAGTATCTGCTCACCCCCGAGGGCCTGGCCGATGTCAACGCCGACAAGCCCCTGGGTGCGGTCCCGCTCAAGGCCTACCAGGAAGAGCTGGCCAAGGATGAGCGCATCAAGGTGACCTTCGAGAATGCGCAGAGCGGCGAGCCGATGCCCTCCGTACCCCAAATGAGTCGTTACTGGACCAACCTCGAGAGCGCGCTCAAAAACGTCGCGGCGGGCCGCCAGAGCGTTGACGAGGCGCTGGATGCCTCTGCCGCCCGAACGGTTAATTGAGGGCCGCGCCTCTTGGACCGCAAGCCGATCCAATGTCGAGACGGCATTGGATCGGCCTCTACCTAGCTCGGCGATGGTTCCACGCCTGCATTAAGGGGCGCGCCGCCGGAACGTGAATCGGTCGATCAGGCACCTGTGCCTGCCTTTGCGCCGCAATAGGTTCGCGGCCTGAAGGTCCACCCCGGGGAGAACGCGTATGGTCTCATTGGATACCGCAACCAAACCCAGCCAGACCAATTGGCTCAAATGGGGTGCACTCGGGCTAATCGCCCTACTGAACCTCTATGCCGTGGTCGTCATGTATGCCCAGGGGGAGACCATCTTCGCCCTCGTGGTGTTGGTGCTGGTCAGCACCGGTCTATACGTATTCGCGAGCGACCGCGCCTACGTCCATCGCTATATCTTCCCGGGCGTGGCGACGATGTTTATCTTCATCATCTTCCCGCTGATCTATACGGTATGGATCGCGTTCACCAACTACAGCGCGGCGAATATTCAGACCTTCGAAAGGTCGCGCCACATCCTGCTGGACAAGACCTTTCGCGCCGAGGGCCAGAACTATGCGTTCTCGCTCTACGACGAGGGCGGCAATCGCTACACCCTGGCACTGACCAGCCGTGACGGCGCCGAGCTTGTGGGCACGGGCATCGAGCTCCGCTTACCCGATCCAAAGGCCGCGAAAGCGGCCCCTACCGCCCCGGTGGAAGTTGAGCTGCAACCCGCCGAATCCAAACCCGAGGGTACGCCCCTGGCGGTGAAGGACATCGTCAAGCTGCGAAGGGTTCTCCAAGAGGTCGAGGCCACCTCTCCGGATGGGGTCAAGCTGCGCATGAGCGGGATGCGCGATTTCTCCGCGCTTCAGCCCCTGTACAAGCCGTTGCCCGACGCCCAGGGCGGCGACGGCAACACCCTGGTGAATCAACAGAACGGCGAGCGCATTGCGCCCGACTTCACATCCGGTTTCTTCCGCCCGGTGAACGCCGAGGGGGAGTTCACCGGCAAGGGAATCGCCCCCGGCTTCAGCACGTTTGTCGGCTGGAGTAACTTCACCCGCGTGCTGACCGATCCGGGCGTTCAGGGACCCTTCGTTCAGATCTTCATCTGGACCCTGGTTTTCTCGCTGCTTTCGGTGCTGTTCACGCTCATCATCGGCGTCGTGCTGGCGACCCTGGTGCAGTGGGAGGAACTGGCGGGACGCGGGGTCTACCGACTGCTGTTGATCCTGCCTTACGCGGTACCGGCCTTTATCTCGATCCTGCTTTTCCGCGGACTGTTCAGCCAGAACTTCGGCGAGATCAATCTATTGCTGAGCTCCATGTTCGGCATACGCCCGGCGTGGTTCAACGACCCGACGCTGGCCAGGACCATGGTGCTGATCGTCAATACCTGGCTCGGCTACCCGTACATGATGATCCTGAGCATGGGCCTGCTGAAGGCCATCCCGCAGGATCTCTATGAGGCATCCGCCATGGACGGAGCCGGCTTCATCCGCAACTTCTTCTCCATCACGGTGCCGTTGCTGATGAAACCCTTGGCACCGCTTCTGATCGCCTCATTCGCGTTCAATTTCAATAATTTCGTGCTGATTCAACTGCTGACGAAGGGCGGCCCGGACATTACCAGTGCGGTCGTGCCGGCGGGCGAGACGGATCTCTTGGTGACCTACACCTACCGCATCGCCTTCGAGGGCTCGGGACAGGACTATGGACTCGCGAGCGCCATCGCCACGCTGATCTTCCTGATGGTCGGAGCCCTAGCCCTGTTGAATCTCAAAATCATGCGCGTCGACCGGCCGCAATAGGAGATCACGTCATGCCCATGGTACAGCCCGAATCGCTCAGATACCGCAAGCTCGCGGCCCATGTCTTTCTCTGGTCCTTCCTGGCCTTGATCATCTTTCCGCTCCTGATGATCATCGCGATCTCGTTCCGGACCGGGAACTATGCGGTCGGCAGCATCATTCCAACCAATCCGACCCTCGACCATTGGCGGCTGGCGCTTGGCTACTCCGTGGTCGATCAGGCCGGCAATACCATCCCGCCACCCTTCCCCGTCCTGCTGTGGCTGTGGAACTCGGTGAAGGTCGCATTCGTCACCGCCGTGTTGATCGTCGCCCTCTCGACCACCTGTGCCTATGCCTTTGCACGACTGAGGTTCGCGGGGCGCACGCTGATCCTCAATGCCATGTTGATCTTCCAGATGTTCCCGGCGGTCCTGGCCCTGGTGGCCTTCTATGCCCTATTCAGCCGCATCAGCGACTACATTCCGCCGATCGGACTCAACACCCATCCGGGACTGATCTTCGCCTACTTGGGCGGCATCGCGTTGCACGTCTGGACCATCAAGGGCTACTTCGAGACCATCGACAAGTCGCTGGAAGAATCCGCCTCGCTCGACGGCGCGACCCCGTGGCAGGCGTTTCGCTTGATACTCCTGCCCCTTTCGGTGCCGATCCTGGCGGTGGTCTTCATCCTGTCGTTCATCACCGCCATCACTGAATACCCGGTCGCATCGATACTGCTGCAAGACGAGGCCAAGCTAACGCTCGCCGTCGGCACCCAGTACTACCTGAATCCGCAGGAGTACAAATGGGGGGATTTCGCCGCCGCCGCGGTTCTGTCCGGACTGCCCATCACCGTGGTATTTCTGCTCGCTCAGCGCTGGCTCGTCGGCGGACTTACCGCCGGAGGGGTCAAGGGTTGATCAGGCATCCGACCCCACCGCCCCGCCCGCCGGGTCGCGCGCATCCGCGTCGCCCGGGCTGCCGGAAAATAATCCGCCGAGGAACGAGCAATGGCTGACGTCAAGATCGACAAACTGGTCAAGAACTACAACCCGGGCGTCGCACGCGACGTGCTGCGCGACATCAACCTGGACATCAAGGAGGGTGAGTTCATCGTCTTCGTCGGGCCGTCCGGCTGCGGCAAGTCGACCCTGCTGCGGGCCATCGCCGGACTCGACGACATCACCTCCGGCGACCTGTTCATCGGCGGCAAGCGCATGAACGACGTGCCCCCGGTGGAGCGCGGCGTGGGCATGGTATTTCAGTCCTACGCCCTGTATCCGCACATGACGGTGCGCGAGAACCTCGCCTTCGGGCTCAAGATCAAGAAGGTCGATAAGAAGACACTCAAGGAGCGCGTCGACCAGGCGTCCGCAATGCTCGGCCTGGACCCGCTGCTCGATCGCAAGCCCAAGGCCATGTCCGGCGGACAGCGCCAGCGCGTCGCCATCGGCCGCGCACTCGTGCAGCACCCGTCAGTGTTCCTGCTCGACGAGCCGCTCTCGAACCTGGACGCCGCCCTGCGCGTCAAGACCCGCATCGAGCTGGCGAAGATGCACCAGAAACGCGGCGCGACGACCATCTATGTCACCCACGACCAGGTCGAGGCCATGACGCTGGCGGACCGGATCGTCGTGCTCAGCCCCCTGGCCGAGGGCGCCTCGACCAACCTCGAGCAGTTCGGAGCCCCGCTGGAGCTCTACCATGCGCCGACCAACCGCTTCGTCGCCGGTTTCATTGGGTCACCCAAGATGAACTTCCTGGGGGGCATGCTCGAGTCGATCGAGCACGACTCCTGCCAGATCAAGCTGGACACCGGCACCCGGGTCAGCGTCAAGGCATCGGTCGATGCGAGCCGCGGCAGCATCGGGGACAAGGTCGAGCTGGGCATTCGCCCCGAGCACACCGTGATGTTGGACGATCCGCACGCCGATAGCCGCATCACCGGCGTGGTCCAGGTCGCCGAGCACTTGGGGTCGGAGTCGCTCGTTTATCTGACCGTCGGCGACAGAGACTTCACCGTCAAGGTGCGACCGGACACCCCCGCCAAGGCCGGCAGCCAGTTCGACTTCGGCGTACCCGCCGCGGCCTGCTACCTGTTCGATGCCGACGGCAACGCCTTTCCGCGCTCGGCACGCTACGCGCGTACCTGAGATTAATCCTGCGCGGGCCGGCGCCCCCGGCCCGCGTCTAGCCGGGGCGTCGCGCAATCCGACGAATCACTGCGCCGACTCAAACTCCAGGAAGGTCCGATTCATGTTGGCGCGATGCAGATCGTCGTAGTTCTCCAGGTGCTTGAACTGCGGCAGGTCTGCATAGCGATCGAGGGTTGCGTCCATCGGCTCCATCTCCGATGCCGCCGCGCCCACGGTTTCGACTAGGAAATCGTAGTAATCGCCGGTCTCTCGTGTTGCCTGGGCGAGGTCGCAGACGCGGCCGTGGCCGGGGACGATGCGCCCCGGTTGAAGCTGCTCCAGGGCGTGAAAGGCCTTCTGGCCGTTGCGCACGCTGGATGTGGGCATTACGCCGAGGAGGCGGTCGACGTAGACCAGGTCGCCGCTGAACACCACACCGTGCTTGGGCAGCCAGACCCTGGCATCGCCGGGAAAGTGTGCGTCCGTATAGGCCAGCTCCAGGGTCTCGCCGCCCAGCTCAAGCGTCGCGGTCTCGCCCTCCAGGGTCTTGGTCGCCGGCAAGGGTCGGGTTCCCTGGAGTCGCTCCCCAAGAAAGCGCTCCAGCCCGGCGATCTGCTGCTGGCCATACTGGGCCTGGGTCGCCGCGGTGCGGGCCATGGATAGGATCTCCGCGCCCTGCCCGGCAAAGGTGTCGTTGCCCAGCCAGCGATGGTCCTGGCTGCCCGTGTTGATCACCCAACGTACCGGCTGATCCGTGACGGCGCGGACCGCGGCGGCGAGCTTCCCGGCACCCAGCCGGCTGGCCCCGGAGTCGATGAGGATCACGCCCTCGCCGGTGACGATAAAGCCATAGTTGGCGTTCAAGCCGTCGTTCTCCGCGCTGCGCTGCCCAAGCGGCCCGACGATGGCGTAGACGTTGTCCACCACCTGCTCGGCCACCGGCTGATAGTCCGCGCCTGCCGGCCCGGCCAGGAACGCAAGGGTCGCGAGAATCAAGAGCTTGTTCATTTACATACCTCTACAGCCGCGGGGGCCGAAATCAAAGAGACAAAGAATGTTTCGCACCAAGGCACCAGGACGCCAAAGAGAAACGAGGGAGAATTCTGCGGCGGGTCTCACGCAAGCGCCTCGTGAAGCACTGAGTTTTCCCCCGCACCGCCGCATCCGGAATAAATCGCCGCAGCGCGGCACGGTATCCGGCGCGCCGGCTGTGGAATTGAAATGCTGGAGCAGCTGCATTGCATTCCAACCGTCATTCCGGCAGGGATTGCTGGATCCAGGCTCCACATGGACGGTGACGCCAGCACGTCCCTCAAGTTCCGCCATTGTGGACCAACCGTGACAAACCTGTTCGATCAGCCGGTGGCTGAGCTGGGTAAGCGCCGTGAATCGCCGTCAAGCCCGAGATCGGGAATCAGGTACTCGAAATATTCGACCCTGGCCTTATCGCGCAATGCAACGATGCGAGAACTGATAATCATCTAGCGGACTCCTTCGACAATTCCTCTCCGGCGAGCTCTTTATGATGGCATCCTTGCGCTCGGCGGAGCGCCAGCGGCGGACGATTGGTCGCGGCCGGCGAAGTGCCGCCCGGGCACTCGCTACCAGGGCGTGTGATTCGGCTCCGGGTCTCCAGTCGGGTTCGCTATCGGAATCCAAGCGACCACCGCGGCGCACACGGCCAGCGCCAAGACCGTCACCGGACCGCTGGGCAGATCGAGCAGCGC
>JBGSTR010000037.1:0-2076 GCA_041736365.1 Chromatiaceae bacterium
AGGCCCTGAAACTATGTGAAGGGGTCGCCGGCGCCGACGCCCAATAGTGCCGGAGCCAGCACGCCCACGTCACATAGTTCGCACCTTCACATAGGGGTCGTGAACAGCTCGTCGCCCGTTTCGCGACCGGCTGAAAATCGCGTCTATGTGGAGTTCCGAACTATGTGAAGCTCAGCCCCCGCAGGCGCCTGAAGCGGCGCAGTCGCTGGATCCTGCTGAGGGCTGAGGCGGTTGACGTCGGAGGTTCACATAGTTTTCCGGTTCTCAGAAGCCCTGTTCGGTAACCCTTAGGTCAGGAAGAGGCGGACAGCTTGCCCTCCCCGCCAACCCGTCGACCAGCTTCGCGGGAGCTAAGTCAGCAACGAGGCGCTCCCTGGTGGACAGGCGTGACACGACCATTCGGTACGTTCGATCGTCCGACAACCAGGTGCTGCCACCCGAAGGTCTCAAACTATGTGAAGGGATCGCCGCCCTAACTCTCATGCATTTCGGTCGTGAGGCACCCCCGATGATGAAAGATAATGGGGGTGCTGTCGCCTTGGGCAGAGGTCGCGATATTTTTTGATGGCGCCTGACCGCGCAACCTAACTCGACCCGCCACCATTCACTCGTACCCCGGATTGCTTGGCATGGCCTGAACCGGTCATGGACAGCGCACGTTAAACAGAGCCGTCGCTTCCCGACAGGCCGTTGAATGGCAGCGCCCGTGGCGACAGCACAGCGTCAATGATAGTGCGTCAGCTTCAGGAGGTCGGCATGGACATCACCCCGATTCACCGGCGGGTCATCGGTCTGGATGTGCACCAGAACAAGATCACGGCCTGCGCCCTGATCGAGCAAGCCGATGGCAGTGTGGCGGTGCAACAGCGGGAGTTTGGTGGCTTCAAGCGGGATCGCCGGGCACTGGCAGCGTGGGCCCACGGGTTGGCCCCGGACATCGTGGTCATGGAGAGCACGGGGATTTACTGGAAGAGTCCCTATGCGGCATTGGAGAACGTGGGCATTGCGGCGTGGGTGGTCAATGCCCGTCACGTCAAGAACGTGCCCGGGCGCAAGACGGACATCTCCGATGCCCAGTGGCTGGCCACGCTGGCGCGGGCGGGCCTGGTGCGGGCCTCGTTCATTCCTCCGGCCGAGATCCGCCATCTGCGCCTGATCGCACGACAGCGCCAGAAGCTCGGCGGGATGCTGGCCGCGGAGAAGAACCGGCTGCACAAGGTGCTGGCCGATGCCGGGATCCGTCTGAATGTGCTGCTCTCCGACCTGCATGGGCAGTCCGCACGAGCCATGGTCAAGGCCCTGCTGGCCGATGAACCCATCCACGCCATCCTCGAGCGTGCCGGGCGTCTGCGTGCCAGCCGCGAGGATCTGTTCGACGCCCTGCAGCCGGAAGAGCTCAGTGCCAAGCATCGCTTCGTGCTCAACGAGATCATGGCGCATATCGAATACCTGGAAGCCACGATGGCCCGCTTTGAACAGCAACTGCTCGTTGGCCTTGCCCCCTGGGAGCCGCAGATGAGCCTGCTGGAAACCGTTCCCGGCATCGACCGCCTGGGCGCGGCCATGTTGCTGGTGGAAATCGGCACGGACATGGACAGCTTCGGCAGCGCTGAACGCCTCGCTTCCTGGGTGGGCATCTGCCCGGGTAACAACGAGAGTGCGGGCAAACGCAAAAGCGGCCGCACGCGCAAGGGCAACGCCTGGGTGCGACGCCTGTTGTGCGAGTTCGCCCAAGCCGCCTCCCGCACCCGCTGTGCCTTGAAGGACAAGTTCTCGGCCCTCGCCATCCGCAAGGGACACAAACGCTCCATCGTGGCCTTGGCGCACAAGATGCTGCGCATCGTCTATGCGATGCTTGCCAACACAACACCCTATCAGGATCGCACCGTCGATTACGAAGCACTCATGGTGGGCCGCAACGCGCCGCGTTGGCTGAAGATGCTGGCCAAGCACGGCTACATCGCCACCGCCTGATTCGCTCCGCCGCCTCCCGGCCTCCCATCGCCAGGCCGTCACGCACAGGCATGCGTCACGCCACAATGCCACTCGTCCCGACGTCGGGTTCTTTCACGTTAA
>JBGSTR010000082.1:0-2763 GCA_041736365.1 Chromatiaceae bacterium
CCCAAGGGTCGCAGCGACGGCATGCCCTCCTGGGTGGTGCAGGTCGCGAGCCTGGGAACGGCAGCGGGCGCCGCCGAGCTGGAGGGCAAGCTACGGGCCAGCGGATACTCCGCCTTCGTCGAGAAGGCTCAGGTCAACGGCAAGCTCTACTATCGGGTTCGGGTGGGTCCCGAGGTCGATCGCGCCGGAGCGGAGCGCACCGCCGCACGGCTGCGCCAGCAGCAGAAGCTCGACACATTGGTTCAGAGCTATCCCTGATCCGAGACACCCGCGTCGCCCGACGGAACACGCGGCGATCCGCGATGTGGTTGTGGATTACACGCGCACAGCTCCGAGCCGTGCGAATTTCCGAGCACGCGCCGGCCGGATCGGTAACGCACAGGAGTTGTCATGAATTGGGTTGATTTCGTCATCATCGGCGTGATCTTGGTGTCCGCACTGGTCGGATACGCTCGCGGACTCGTGCGCGAGCTGATGTCGCTGATTATCTGGGTCGCCGCGCTGGTGATCGGTTGGGCGCTGCACGGGCAGGTCGCCGAGCTGTTGACCGCTCAGGTGGCCCAGCCGACCGTACGTCTCGCGCTGGCGTTTGTCCTGGTCGTGGTGGTGGTTCTGCTCGTCGGGTCGGTGATCGCCTCGCTGCTGACGGGGCTGGTCGACAAGACCGGGCTGACGGGCGCCGACCGGTTCTTGGGGCTGGTCTTCGGCGCCGCCCGCGGCGTCGTAATCATTGCGATGGTGGTGTTCCTCGCCGCCCTCACCCCGATGCCGGATGATCCCTGGTGGCAGGAATCCAAGCTAATGGGTCAGTTCCAGTCGATGGCGAATTGGATGCTGAGTCTGGTGCCCGAGAACGTGCAGGAGCAGTTGAAGAAACTCTAGGAAAACGCCGATCAAATACCCTCCCGGCATTTGATCGGCTCTCGTTCCGAGAGGCGCGCAATCGCGCCGAGTGCGTGCCAACCGGGTCCGCAACGGTGCTGATCGCGGCCGGTTGCGAAGAAGCGGCTTCCCGGGTTAGCTTCGCCCGTTCCCTAGGTCGGCGCCGAGATTGCGAACGGCACCGCAGCGAGGTTCCCCATGTGCGGCATTGTCGGAATCGTCGGCAAGAGCCTGGTCAACCAATCCCTCTATGATGCCTTGCTGGTGCTCCAGCACCGCGGCCAGGACGCGGCGGGGATCGTTACCTGCGAGGGGGAGAAGCTGCACCTGCGCAAGGACAACGGCCTGGTGCGGGACGTCTTCCGCACCCGCAACATGCTCCAACTGCGCGGGAATATGGGGGTGGGCCACGTGCGCTACCCCACCGCCGGGGCAGCCAGCTCCGCCGAGGCGCAGCCCTTCTACGTCAATTCGCCCTACGGCATCGTCCTCGCCCACAACGGCAACCTGACCAACGCCGACGACCTCAAACGCGATCTGTTCGTCGACGACCTGCGTCACATCAACACCGAGTCGGACTCGGAAGTCCTGCTCAACGTGTTCGCCCATGAGCTACAGATCCAGGGCAAGCTGCGGATCGACGAGCAGGACATCTTCCGCGCCGTGGCGGGGGTACATCGCCGCTGCCGTGGCGGCTACGCGGCGGTGGCGATGATCCCGGGTTTCGGCGTCTTCGGGTTCCGCGATCCCTACGGCATCCGACCCATGGTCTATGGCCACCGCGAGACCGACGACGGCACCGAGTACATGATCGCCTCCGAGAGCGTGGCGCTGGATACGCTGGGCTTCACGCTGATCGCGGACGTGGCCCCCGGCGAGGCGGTGTTCATCAGCGTCGACGGCGAGATCTACACCCGTCAGTGTTCCGCGACGCCGATCCTGTCGCCCTGCATCTTCGAGTTCGTCTATTTCGCCCGCCCGGATTCGATCATCGACAACATCTCGGTGCACAAGGCGCGCTCGCGGATGGGCAAACGGCTCGCTTACAAGATCAAGCGGGAGTGGTCCGACCACAACATCGATGTGGTCATCCCGATCCCCGATACCAGTCGCACGGCCGCGCTACAGCTCGCAAATCAGCTCGACATCCCCTACGCGGAAGGGTTCATCAAGAACCGCTACATCGGCCGCACCTTCATCATGCCGGGGCAGAAGGTGCGACGGAAATCGGTGCGCCAGAAGCTCAACGCCATCGACCTGGAGTTCCGTCGCAAGAATGTCCTGCTGGTGGACGACTCCATCGTGCGCGGCACCACCTCCCAGCAGATCATCGAGATGGCGCGCGAGGCGGGGGCCAACCGCGTCTACTTTGCGTCGGCGGCCCCGCCGGTGCGCTTTCCCAATGTCTATGGCATCGACATGCCCGCGGCGAGCGAGCTGATCGCGCATGGACGTTCAGACGAGGAGGTAGCCGATCTGCTCGGCGCCGACGGGCTGATCTTCCAGGACCTCCCGGACCTGATCCAAGCGGTACAGAAAAGGGGCAAGAGTCAGGTCGACCGTTTCGATGCCTCGGTATTCGATGGGGAATATGTGTCCGGCGACGTAACGCCGGCCTACCTGAAGCGATTGGAGGAGAACCGCAACGACGATGCCATGGAAGACCGGGCCAGCCAGGACGAGAGCGTCATTGAGCTCCACAACTCCGCCTGACGACGCCGGCTCCGCCGCCGTGGAGCCGCAGCAGCGCGCGCCGTGCATCTTCGAGTTCGTGTATTTCGCGCGTCCCGACTCGATGATCGAGAACGTGTCGGTGCACAAGGCGCGCATGCGCATGGGCGTGAAGCTGGGCGAAAAGATCCTGCGCCTGCGCCCGGACCA
>JBGSTR010000085.1:0-6419 GCA_041736365.1 Chromatiaceae bacterium
GAACGCGGCGGCCGCGAGTCGATTGCCCCAGCCGAGCAGCCACACCGGGCGGTCCGCCGGCAATGCGGCAAGCTCGTCGTCGCGACGGATCTCCCAACCGTCGTGGCCGCGCAGCCAGGACTCGGCCAGCGAGCGATAGGCGTTGTTCAGGGCATCCGACTCGCCCGCGGGCACGACGATCAGCCCGCTGTCGGAGCCGAACAGGTTGCTCAGGGTCACCGGCGTCTCACCAGGGGCCAACGCGCGAAACAAGTCGAAGGATGGGTCGACCGCAACCCGAATCGGCGGCGATGGAAGGGTGGTCGAGAAGCGGGCCGTGCTGCCCTCCAGCGCGACATCCAACCGCTTGGGCGGCGCGGATTGCTGGTGGATCAGGATCGGTACCGCAAGGGCGAAGGGGTGGCCGGCTTGAGTCTGCTTAACCTCACCGGTCACCTGAAAGCCACCGTCAACCTGCTGGACTTGGACGTCGTCGAGCGCCAGCACCGGCGCACCGGTGCGGGTGGTCCAGGTGTCGAAGAAGGCACCGAGGTCGCGCCCGCTGGCGCCCTCGAATGCGCGCCGAAGGTCGTCGTAGCTCGCGGCACGAAAACGGTTGTCGGCGTAGAAGCGCCGCAGCCCGTCCAGGAAGGTCTGGTCGCCGAGGGTGCGGCGAAGCATGTGAAAGAACATCGCGACCTTGCCGTAGCCAATCGCTTGGCTCGCCGAGCCGTGGCGTCCGCGGAAGGCGGTAAGCGGGAAGTCCTCGCCATCGCGCACATAGTCCGCGTAGGCCTTAAGGGTGTCGCGACGATACTCGGCCGCGCGACCCGCTCGCTCCTTCATCAGGTGATCGGCCAGATAGGCGGTCAGTCCCTCGCTCCAGTTGCCCGAGGCGTAGTCCACATATACGCCGTTGCCCCACCAGTTGTGCAGGATCTCGTGCGGGTACGAGCTGTCGATGATGAACGGCAGGCGCAGCACGCTCGGGCCAAGCAGGGTGAACGACGGCATGCCGTATCCGGTTTCCCAGAAATTTTCGACCAGGGCGAACTTGGCGTAGGGGTAGGGGCCGATCAGCCGCTCGTAGAGCGCGACATACTCCTTGGTCGCCTCCAGGTAACGCTCGGCCAGCTTCTCGTCGGGCGAACGCAGGTAGACCTGCGCGTCGAATCGGTCGCCAGTCGACCGATACAGACGGAAGGGCGCGGCGATGAGATAGATGTCGTCCTGAGGGTGCTGCTCGGACCAGCGCTCCCCAGCGCCGCCAGTCTCGTCGGGGTCGGGCCCGGCACCCTGGGATACGGCACGCCAATCCGCAGGCAGCTCCACGCGCAGCTCGAAGCGCTGCAGGGTCCCCGCGATACGCGGATACCAGGCGCTCGAGCCATCGAGAAACACCCCGTCCGCCCCAATGGTGCCGAGAGTGGCCTGTCGCGAGCGGCCCATGCCCTCGGCGATATCCTCCATGTCGTGGCGAATCTCGCCCCCATATGACAGAGTGACCGGGCCGGTAGCGCTGGTACGCAGGCGGAACAGCTCGAGGTGTCCATCGCGGCCGACGCGCTCCAGGGTCGTCGCGGCTTCAAGCACGCGCGGCGACAGACCCTGATGCAGCGCCAGAATCGAGTCGGTCAATCCCTCCGGCAGGGTCATCCGATCGGTCACTTGCAGCGTACCGGCGGCGGGGTCGATGCGCGCGCTGATGTCGTGGTCGACCACCGGCGCTGCGGCCACCGCGGCCCGCGAGAGTAAAAGTAGCGCGGCTACGACGAGAAACTTAGTCATCGTCATGGGTGTCACAGACGCTGGTTGAGGGGGGGGCGGTCGATCGGCCGGCGTTCCGGTGGGAGATAATGCGGGTCGATTTGGCCCAATACCAGTGGGGGGTTCTATGGCAGGTAGCGGACGTCTGGGTCTTCTGGGTCTGGTCGCGGGGTTCTTGGCACCCTGGGCGTTGCTGGGTTCCGCGAGCGTTGCCGCTCACCCGCATGGGGGCGAGGTCGGCGTCGATGGGTCGCCGAAGACCTACACCCGCGTGCTCAACCTCGCGGCGCTGACCGATATCGAGCCCTTGCTCGACGCCATCGCCGATCGCCGCGTGATCTTCGTCGGCGAGAGCCATGATCGCTATGAGGATCACTTGAATCAGCTCGCGGTCATCAAGGGGCTACAGGCGCGCGGACGCGATCTCGCAATCGGCATGGAGTTCTTCCAGCAGCCCTTTCAAGAGCACGTCGATGCCTATATTGCCGGCGAGATTTCCGAGGCGCAATTCCTGCGGCTGACCGAGTATTTCGACCGCTGGCGCTTCGATTACCGGCTCTACCAGCCCATCCTGCGCTACGCGCGCGAGCAAGGAATCCCGGTAATCGCGCTGAACCTACCCGCCGAGCTCACGAAAAAGGTCGGAGAGGTCGGAATCAAAGGCCTCGACCCGGAGGAGCAGGCGCGGATCCCCGCCGACATCGAGCGCGACGACCCGGTCTACCGCGAACGCATCAAGGCCGCATTCGATATGCACCCCCAGACCAACGAAAAGAATCTCGACAACTTTCTGGAGGTGCAGCTCTTGTGGGACGAGGGTATGGCGGAGCGCGCCGCCAGCTACCTGATCGAGCACCCGGAGAAGACGCTGGTGGTCCTGGCGGGCGCGGGACACCTGGAGTACGGGCAAGGCATCCCGAAACGGGTCTTGCGTCGGATCGATGCCCCGGCCGTGATCGTGCTCAGCGGGGTGAACCGCGAGCTGGACCCGGATGCGGCGGACTATTTTCTGTTCCCGAGTCGGGTCGAGCTACCGGCGCCCGGCCTACTGGGGGTGATGCTCGCCAAGGAGAACGGCGAGAGCGGCACCCGCGTCGAGGGTTTCGCCGAAGGCAGCGGCGCGAAGGCCGCAGGCCTCGAGGAAGGCGACCAGATCGTGCGAGTCGGCGAGGACCCGATCGAAAGCTATGCGGACATCCGCATCGCCCTGATCGACGGTCGGCCCGGCCAAAAGGTGCCCGTCGAGGTGAAGCGCGAGCGCCTGATCGGCGACGACGAAACCCTGAGCTTCGAGGTGGAGCTGCATTGATGGCCGATCCACCGGCGGCCGGCCCGGAGCTTCTGTCGCCTGCCGGATCATTGCGCAATATGCGTTACGCGTTTGCGTATGGCGCGGACGCGGTCTATGCCGGCCTTCCCCGCTACAGCCTGCGCGTGCGCAACAACGGATTCGATGCCGACAACCTCGCGCGCGGGATCGCCGAGGCCCATGCCCGGAACAAGCGCTTCTACCTGGCGACGAACCTGATGCCCCACGGGGCCAAGCTGCGCACCTTCATCAAGGATATGGAGCCGATCGTCGCGCTGGGTCCGGACGCGCTGATTATGGCCGACCCGGGGTTGATCCTGCTGGTGCGGGAGCGCTGGCCGGAGATGCCGATCCATCTCTCGGTGCAGGCCAATACCGTCAACGCCGCGGCGGTGCGTTTCTGGGCCGGGCAGGGTATCGCGCGCGTAATCCTCTCCAGAGAGCTGTCGTTGGCCGAGATCGCCGAGATCCGCGCGGCCTGTCCCGATACCGAGCTCGAAGTCTTCGTGCACGGCGCGCTGTGCATCGCCTATTCGGGTCGCTGCCTCCTTTCGGGCTACTTCAATCACCGGGATGCCAATCAGGGTAGCTGTACCAATGCATGCCGCTGGTCCTATCGGGTGGGTGAGCTTGCCGCCGCGCCGGAGTCCGCGGACGTGCAACAAAGAATCGAAACCGACCTCGTGCTGGAGGAATCACAGCGCCCCGGCGAGTATCTGCCCGTCTTCGAAGACGAAAACGGCACTTATGTAATGAACGCGAAGGATCTGCGCGCGGTCGCGCACGTCGAGCAGCTGGTCGCGTTGGGTATCGATTGCCTGAAGATCGAAGGACGCACGAAGTCGCACTACTACGCGGCTCGAACCGCCCAGGTCTATCGTGCGGCGATCGATGACGCGACCTCCGGCCGTCCGTTTCGGCGCGAGCTGCTGCGCGATCTGGAAGGCCTCGCAAACCGCGGCTATACGGAGGGCTTTTATCGGCGCCACACGCCCGCGGAGCTGCAAAACTACGCGGACGGCGCGTCTCGCAATCAGCGCCAGATCTTTGTCGGCGAGGTGACCAGGGTGGCGGGCGGCTGGGGTGACGTGGAAGTCCGAAACCGGTTTGCGATCGGCGATGAGCTGGAGCTACTGACGCCGTCGGGTAATCATCGTTTCAGGCTTGAGCATATGCAGTCGACCGACGGCGAGACACTGACGGTGGCTCCCGGTGACGGTTGGCGAGTGAGGATCGAGATTCCGGCGCCGCTGTCCAACCTTGAGCTCGGCCTAGTGGCCCGGACACTATAGCAGCCACGGAAAGCGGACAGGGCACCGCAAGAACGGCGCAACGCCGCAGATGAGAGACCCGCCGCCAGCTCTCTGTCGCGGTCTACGATCCATCCGGTACTGCACCTGATTCCCGTGCTCCCAGCCGCCGCCGCGGGCGCGCCGCGACCTGCACAACGCGGTCGGGGCTGGAATTACCGTCAGAAATTTTATTTATTGCATAAGATGCAGTAATAATAGACCCATGCCGGGTGGCCACTGTTGATGCGGCACTTCGCGGAGCACACAGCCCGGCAACACCCGCAGCGCGGGGTTTCATGGCCAACCTAAGGAGTCGCGGCGCCGCCAACCGGGTCGCAAAAGATGGAAAGCGGGCGCGCGTCGCGTGATCACGGTCACCTTTGGGCACAAGGGTGGTGGCGATCTGCCGACGCGATCTGAGAACCTGCCCCAACGGTCAAGCAAAACGAAATTGATATCCAGAGGAGGAGCAGATGAGCGAAGTCATCAGCACTGGTCTAGTGATAACCGTTTTCTCGTTCGGCGTACTCGTCGGCTGGGTAACCTTGGGACTCGTCTCCGCACGCGCACGGGGCTACGACGACTAGTGTGAGTCACCGCCGGCCCAGTACGTCGGCAGCGCGTGCGCGCAGAGACATCCGAATAAAAAATATGCAGAGGGAAACGTGGAGTATGTGCGTTTCCCGTCAGGGTCCGGACATCGCCCGGCTCCCTCAGGAGACCTAAGCGATAAGAAACGGAACGGTCCGAGCGTTGCGCCTCTCGGACCGCGAGATGATTAATGCCAGGACGGCATTTAATCAGCGTTTCCCGAAGTAGGTATTCTGCCGACTTAAGCAGCACCAAGAGCCCCATCTGCGGACTGCCTTCACGGGCTCGTGGCCGACGCCGGCAGGGAGCTGGCGGCCGATAGAGGGCGCAAACCGGCCGTTCAATAGCGGTCAAGGCCTCGTGGCACGATCACACTGAAGTGAGGGACTCTTCCCGGCATGATGCTCGACATGCAGGGCGTGTGAAGCCCCGGCCGCTCCAAACCTCCCAGTCCGGAATACGTCGATCGGCACAACCAGCCCATTTCGCGCTACCTCGGGGCGGGCTACTCTAGCTCGTTGGAAAAGCTCCCACAGGCCCCAAACTGCACACTCACTGGTGCATTCCTTTGGGCAATCCCGGACCATAGCCGGTCGGGATGCGAAACGGGCCTTTCATCGGTTGGTCTGCTCCCCGTTAACCATTGGTTGCTATATTCTTTCGCCATTGACCGAGATGCTGCGGCACTTGGCCAACTGCGGTAGCGACGCGACGCGTTGAATCGATATACGTTGCGGCTCGCCGGACTTGGACGCACCAAAAAGCAGCACGTATTGCGGTATAGTGCTGCGCCGCAGCATAATTGAGCCCGCAAAGGGATTCGCCATGCAGCTGAAAAAGGCAGGTATCAGCGGCGGCGAAATTACAATCTTCGCACGGCCGCAATTTGGCGGAAACAGCACTCGCCGACAATTGCTTTCGTGCTCAAAGGGTTGGATTCCGGGGCGCCGGATCTCGCAAGAGCCGATTTCAGCGTCGGGGCTTATGCGGATCAAGCATCGGTGACGGCCTCGACAGAATGGCGCGCCATTTGCTGTGATACCGCTGTGTTGGCGTCGATGCCGCGGGGCAACGGCGTCCTTCGGGGCTTGGAGAACCCCCGCCCGCCGCTTTGGATCTTGAAGACGGGCGCGAAGATACCGAATGGCTTAGCTTCGGCGATGGTCGCCGGATGGCTAAGCTGCTCCACTGCAACAACTAAATTTCAGAGACACCGCATCTCGTACCGGTGTCTCAGCAGCAGCGTAACTCGATAAGACAGAAAGCAGCAGATGGGAAATCAATCGAAACAAGATGGGGGCAGCGCGGCGGCGGCAAGCGTAGAGACGCGGAACGCCGCGGACGCGACAGCCAGTGAAGCCCGCTCGCTTGCGACGGCCGAGCCATCGCGCGCGGAACGTTCCGGCTGGGGAGGAGGCCCGGTAGGCCACGCGGGCAAGTCCCTGGTGTCACCGCACCCGGCCGCCGGCACGAGCGCGGCC
>JBGSTR010000089.1:0-5577 GCA_041736365.1 Chromatiaceae bacterium
CGCCGGTCAGGCGATAGACGTCGGCCGCGGTCGCGAAGTGCTCGGCCATCAGCGGAACCCACCGGCCGCCGAGGGGCACGCGCGACGCCATCGCCATCACCGGGGAACGAACCACGCCGGTATAGACCAGCTCCTGCTGGACCAGTCGGTCCCGGTCTGAATAGCCGAGCGCGACGACTTGTCCGCCGCTGAACGGGACGCAATCGGTCGTGGTGCTGCCGATATCGAGCAGCAGACCATCGGAGATCCGCCGCGCGGCAAGCGCCGCGCTGGCCATCCAGTTGGCGGACGCCACACGGTCGGTGGATCGCAGGGCCGAATCGGGTTCGACAAGGCCCTCGGGACCGGCATAGAAGCGTAGCGAATCGTCCGGGAGCCGCCGGCGCAGGGCGCCGATAATGGCCGATACGCCGCTGGCGCGATCCTCGAACAAGTCCGCCAGCTCGCCGGTCATGGTCACCGCATGCCGGACCGGGGTCTCGCCGAGGAGACCGAGCACCCGGTCGATGCCCTCTTCCAGGCGATCAATGCCCTGCCACAGGGGACAAGGTACCTGCACCACAGCCGCGACCGACCCGGCGGCGGTGAGTCTCACCGCCTTGATGTGCGCCCCACCGAGGTCCCAACCCAACCATGCCCCCGCGTTTGCAGCGAGGCTCGGGGGCCGCTCGAGCTTGACGCCGGGCTGCGCGGGCGACAGCGAGTCGGAGGTGAAGAGACGCGGATTCATATTCCGGTGACTCGATACGACGAGTGCATCGCCGCGTTAGGCGACGTCCGCGTAATCCAGACAGACTTCGACCGCCTTGCCCGTCCTTGGCGAACGGCGCCAGTCGTTTCCTCCCCGAAAAAGGTCGAGCACAAGTCCCGCCGGATTCGTGCCAATCGACTCCTTCAGACCTACGTATGAAGTTGTTAAACGTGGATTTATCTCTACTACTTGAAGTTCTTTCGAGCTCAAGATTATATCCACTCCCGAGAAGCCGTTGAGCTCCGGGAACGCCGCCGCGACCCCTGCGACCAGCTTGCCCAGGCGTCTATCCGCGCGGCGCAGCCCGTTGACCACGCAGCCGAGCAAGACCAAGGTATCGTCCATCACCGCGATGCGCTGCTGGTTGAAGCTGAGCAGGGCGACCTCGCCGCCACGCGCCAGGATGCACGCGCTGGCCGCGGTACCGCTGATGTAGGGTTGGGCGACGTGGACGGATTCCCGCGGTAGACGCTCCCAGTGCCGGCGCAGCGCGTCGCGATCGGTAAACAGGCGAATCCCGACACAACCGACCCCATCGTCGGGCTTCAACACCCAGCGGCCCGCCGCCGGCGGCAAGTCCTCGTCGACCGTGTAAGTCGGCACGGCCGGAACACCGAACCGGGCCAGCCGCCTATGGGTCGCAATCTTGCTCGCCGCAGTGTGCACGGCCGCCGGTGGATTGCTCAACAGAGGCTTGCCCGCCGCGAGCACCGCCTCGGTAATTGCCTCCAGGATGCCCTCTTGCTCGGGTGCGATTGGCCAGACCGCATCGGCGGTCCCAAGGGTTCGCTCCCAGCTGGCGGCAAACTGCTCGGGACGCTCGACGCAGCGGCACTGCACCGGTAGCCTCAGCGGCGGAAGGCGCGCGTCGCGGGTGATCGACACCTCGATCCCGTCAAGCTCGGTCAGATCGGCGACCAAGGCGCGCAGCATCATGTCGCCTTCGCAAGCGAGTGACGACGACAGGGATTGGCCAAGCATGCCGCCGCCGGTAATGTACTCGAACACGAAGATGCGCATGAGCCACCTGCGATGAAAGTGATCCCGGTCATCGACCTCATGGGCGGCCGGGTCGTCGCGGCGAAGAACGCCGATCGTTCGCGTTACTCGCCCCTCGTCTCGCCCCTGTGCGAATCCAGCCAACCCGCGGTCGTGGCCGCTGCCTTGCTTTCCCTGCACCCGTTCGACACGCTCTACATCGCCGACCTCGACGCCATCGACGGTCGCGTTTCCCACCAACCGGAGATCGAGTCCCTGCACCGGCTCCATCCCCGGGTGACACTCTGGGTCGACTCCGGGCTGCGCGACCTCGAGCTCGTTTCGCGCTTCGCGCGACCGGTCCTCGGCACCGAATCACTCGCATCGACCGCGCAGCTAGCCTCGCTCATGGGGTCCCTGCCGGCGCCCCTGCTGTCGCTCGATTACCGGGACGAGGTCCTGCTCGGGCCACCGGAAATCGCCGCGGACCCGGGCCTGTGGCCGCGGGATGTCATCGTCATGACACTCTCGCGGGTCGGCAGCCATGCGGGGCCCGACCTCGCGCTGTTGGAACACTTGATGAACCTGTCGCCGCAAACATGTTTCTACGCGGCGGGCGGGGTACGCGACGCCGCGGACCTGCGCCGCCTGAGGGAGCTCGAAACGGCCGGGGCACTAGTTTCAAGCGCGCTCCACCGAGGCCCAACCGATATCCTCGACTTGGTTTGAGCCGAGTCTTGTAACTCATTGTTAAAAATAGCCGGTAAGTTTCAGCCGCCGGCCGCCACTCCCAGGCGCCGCGCCGGCCGAATCAGGTCGCGCAGCGGCGACTGCCCAAGCGCGCCGTCTTGGAAATAGGTCAGCACCGGGTCGCCGCCGCGGCTTTGGATCAGCTCAAGGCTCGGTCCCCGATAGCGGCACCAGTTCTGAGGGGTCTCGTGGAGCTCGATCACGGCGAGTCCGGGGAGGTAGTCGATCAATTGCTCCCAGATGAAGATGCAAAGCATCTCCGTGCTCGAGCGCCAAGTCAGCTCCGGGGCGGCGTAGTTGAGATGATGATGATCGAACCGGTCGACGACCCGCTTGGTGACGACGCGTTTCAGGTAGCCGTAGTCGACGACACAGCCGGTGACCGGATCGACCCGCCCTTCGACAGTGATCTGGAGCTTATAGCGCCCGCCGTGCAGGTTGGAGCACTTGGCCGGATGATCTGTGATGAAGTGTGCGGAGTCGAAGACCAGCTCCTTGGACACGGCGACCGTCGGCGTCGGCGCGCGAAATCGCTCCAATGCCCCCGGCATTTCGACCAGCCAGAGCTCCAGCAACGCCAGTGTGCGCTCGGTATCCTCGACCGTACGGGTACGCAGCAGCACGCCGTCGGCATGGTCCGCGGCATCCAGCTCCGTGAGCGCGATACGGTGTTGCGCCAGCTCGGTCGCCAGGGTGTCCCCGTGCTTGGATCGCGGAAGCTGTAGGAAGAGATAGCCCGCGTGCAGCTCGCCGACATGGGCGATGAGCACCGCGAGGCTAAGCAGGCAATCCGGCGGAGGGACCGGCGCCAGGCGAAGCTCGCCGGATTGCTCCAGGTATCCCCGGGGCACCTTCAATAGGTTGCGCGCTACTACCCGGTGGGCGGCGTCCCCGTAGCCGTACTCTTGGCGAAATCGAAAACCGTAATCGCGCAGGGCGCTCAGGTCCCACAGCAGCAGATCGAGCCGTCTGATCTCCCCCGCCACGACGACGAAGTCGCCCTCCTCGCGCAGCAGCCCACCCCAGTCGAGGCCGCGCAGCACCGCGCGCGCCAGCTCGGAGGCGTGCCCGGCGGGCGCCGAATAGTCCTGGACCCGATCAACCGCCTCGAGCTCCGCGCGGTCCACGAGCAGATCGAGCGGTAGATTGTGGCGCAGGGCATATTCCTGCAGCGTCAACCCGCAACAGTCTAGGAGATGCCCGTTGCCGACGACCTGAACCGACGCGCCGCACTCGCGACATTGCATGACCGACACTCCTGCACCCCCGGGCGATCTGGCGCTCCGGGACGAAAAACGGCGAGCGGGCTCGGACCCGCGCGGGGAGACGCCGATCGAATGCCGCTTGGCGTTCGAGCCGCTCGCTAACCGAAAACACGATTTTGAATCCATCCGTTTTCAGCCACGCCGGGTCCTGAAACGGGCGGGCCGTCCCTGGCCCGGACGGGAAACGCAAGCGCGTCTCCCTAGATGTCGCGCCGCGCGAGTATCACTTGTGGGCGGCGAACGGATGCTCCGCGGTGCCCTTCTTGGCAACTACCTCGGAGGCCTTCGGATCGCCCGCCACGGCTCGCTGGATGGCCTCCTTGGTCGCCTGATAGTTGTAGTCCTGGATCTTCGTGTCGTCCTCGGCCTCCCAGTGGATGAACACGCCGACACAGATGAAGATGTCGTCGGCCTCGGCGGCCGGGATGGTGCCGTCTTCCACGCTGTCCGCCACCGCCATCGCCACCGCGCGCTGGGCCGGGCCGAACATCTGCACCGCCTGTTTCGCACCCTTGATGGTGACCTTGTTGAACATCAATGTGTTGGGCTTGGCCAGCAGGTTCGGCGCCACCACGGCGAGCAGGCTGGTGAAGCCGTCCTTGTTGTTGACCAGGCCGTTGCAGAACGCGGTCTCGGCGGCCGAGCCACGCGGGCCCATGATCAGATCGACGTGGGCCACCTCGTTGCCGTCGCCGACCAGGGACTCACCGACCATCGTCTTATTGATGATTGCCATTTCGTTTCTCCTTGCCTCTCTTGGTTTACGGAATGAAGTTGGTCCCGAACCCGAGGGTTCGCGAACCGGGGAAACGGGGGATCCCCGTTATCGGCTCCAACGGGACGGACATCGACCGCAGCCGCAGAATCAGCAGGCTGGCGACGGTGAGATCCGCCGATGTACCGGGATTGACACCGTCCCGTTTGAATTCGCCGTCGAGCCTGAGCAGGGACTCGCGGAAGTCCGCCGGGCGATCGCACTCGGCCAGCGCACGCGCCAGCGGACCGGCCCTTCGACTGACCTCCGCGGCCTTGCGGCCACCGTGTTTACGCGTCACATGGGTATCGGGCGAGCGGCTCAGCAGGTCCATGTACACGGCCGTAGCCGCCCAACGCTCGTCGCCCCAGCGTTGAGTAAAGTCCTCGAGCAGCGGGACCGCGCGGCCGAACAGATCCTCGAAGTCGTCGCTGTAGGCGCGAGCGATTTGATCCCAGGATGCGGCATAGGCCATCACCGCGGAGAGCGGGGCGGTCGCGGACTCGCCGACATCGTGTCGCCGGGAGGCGCCGAGCCCACCCGGCTCGGCGAGACGAATGGCGCGAAACAACCAGTCGGTATCCTCGCGATCCGCCCGGCGCAGCACCGAGCCGAGGCGCACGCGCAGGCCACTCGCCCCCTCGCCGTCCAGCAATGCCTGGACCAACGGGGCGCACAGCAGGACGATCCCGAGATTGGTATTGCAGCCAACCACCGAGCGGGTCGCCTCGATCGCGCGGTAGATCCGCTCGCCGAGGCGCAGCGTCGGGTCGGTCAGCGGGATCGCGCTCGCCTCCGCGCTGGCTTGAAAGTCTGCAACCCGCATCCCGTGTCCGTCGGCGTAACGATGCACGTTGCCCGGCTTGAGCGCCTCGAGCTCCAGGGCGCAGGCGTCGCGGTAGGCACCGGCGATGGCCGCTCGCAGATCGCGTAGGAAAAGCACTTCGGAGATCGGTCCGCCCATCAGCCGGCGACCTCGGCCAGCCCGACGCCGGAGCAGGCGCGCAGTAGATCCGCGGCCAGCACGTCGGCCAAATTCAGCGCGCACACCTGCTGCAGCCCCCTCCAGGCGGGAACGC
>JBGSTR010000115.1:0-4474 GCA_041736365.1 Chromatiaceae bacterium
TGACGGCGGATGACCAAAGCGCGGGTTTGCGACCGGCTGCCTAGACAGCGCCGGTCAAACCCGACATCCTGCGCCGACGCATTTTCGCGAGCCCTGCCGCGCAGGCGGCACACCGCGTGGGGCAGCGATCGGAGCATACGATGATCGGAATCGGAACCGCCTTTCTGGTGGGCGTCGGCCTGTACGTCCTGTATCGGGTCGTCATCCAAGCCCTATATACGGTGAAACCCAACGAACGGGCCGTGATTACGTCGTTCGGCCGCGCGCAACGTCTCGGCGACCAGGTCGTGGTCGACGAGCGACTGAACGAAGAGGAGCGTATCCGCTACCGCTTTCCGCGCCTGCAGGTCATCGGCCCCGGCGGACCCTACTTCAAGTGGCCGTGGCAGGAGGTCCACAAGGTGGACGTGGCGACCCAGGCGCTCGACCTGACCTGGGACCCGACCAAGAGCCAGTCCACCATCGAGGCCGTTACCAAGGACAATCTGACCACCGGGGTCAACGGCCAGATTCGCTTTCGCGTCGCCCAAGATAACCTCTACGCCTTTTTCTTCGGCGTCGAGGCCCCGTTGCAGCACGTCATGGGCTACTTCATCTCCGTGTTGCGCGAGCGCATTGCGAATTTCTCCGATCCCAAAGGTCAGAGTCTGATCGCCGATGCGCAGCTCGAGGGCGCGGTGCCGGGTGCGAGCGAGCTTTCGGAGGGCGTATCGATCAACGACCTGCGCAAGAACCTACCGCTGCTCAACGACTACATGGAGCAGCAGTGTCGTTCCACCGGCGCGCGTTACGGCATCGAGCTCGACGCCGCGCTGATTACTCAGATCGATCCGCCGCCCGAGGTGGACCGCGCGCTCTCGGCCATCAACAGCACCCGCAATCAGGTCGCGGCCGACATCAGCACCGCGCGCGCCGACGCCGAGCAGCAGATCACAATGAGCAAGCGTGCGGTCGACATCGCCATGAACAATGCGCGCGCGGAGGTGGCACCCCTGCACGAGCTGGCCGAGACGCTCGCGCGCATCAAGTCCAGCGGCGGCAGCGAGGCCTTGCGCGCCTACGCGCGCAATATGCGAATCCCGTTGCTGAAGAATGCGCGGCGCATCGTTCAAACCACCGGCGGCACGCGCTGAGGAGACCCGGATGCCCATCGACGATCCTATTGTCCCCTTGGTTGCCCTCGTGGCCGGCTTCTTGTTCATCCCGATCATGCTCGGGATCGCCAACCGCTTCGGCCTGTACACCATCGTCAAGGAGCGCGAGGCCCAGGTCTTTACCCTATTTGGACGGGTCATCGGCACCATCGACGAGGCCGGCCTGCGGGTGCCGTTGTTGTACTTCGGGCCCAAGGCCCTGTTGGTGCCCTTCTTCGGCAAGCGCTACCCGGTCGGCACCACTCTGCGCCAGCACTATCTGCGCGACCAGATGGTCAACTCAGCCGAAGGCACGCCCATGGGCGTCGGCATCTGGTACGAGACGCGCGTCAGCGATCCGGTCGCCTATCTGTTCAACAACGCCAATCCGGAGGGGTCGTTACAGGCCAACGTGGCCAGCTCCACCATCTCCACCCTGAGCAACCTCGACATGGACAAGATGCTGGAGGATCGCCACCAGTTGAGCCATCAGGTGCGCGCGACCGTCTCGCCGCTCTCGGAGAAGTGGGGCTATCAGCTCGGCTCGGTCTACATCCGCAAGGTTGCCTTCACCGACCGACAGATGGTGGACAACATCACCGAGAAGGTGGTCAAGCGACTGGTGCAGGTGACCAGCGCCATGAAGCAGGACGGCGAGAACCGGGTCGGCCTGATCAAGAGCCAGACCGCGTACAAGGTGTCGCAACAGATGGCCGAGGCCTCCGCGACCCGACCCGCCATCGTCGGCGATGCCTTGAACGACATCGCCCGCCAGGACCCGGAGGTGCTAAACGCCGTGCTCGACGTGATGGAGACCGAGCGCCTGATCGAGTCCAATGCCGACGTGGACGTGCTGCCACCGGGCGTAAGCGTCCTGGTTCAGCTTGGCGAGCGGACCAGTCCCGCCGCCCCTGCGCCGACGCTACCGGCGTTTAGCCGCGCCACGCCCGGGACGAGCTTCTAGCCGCCAGCCCTCTGTTCGCTTCTTGCTGCCCAACGGCGCCGGGTTACCCGGCGCGCCGAATTGCCCGCTCTCCTACTCCAAGACTTGATTTCATCGCCGAGCGCGGCCAGACAGACAAAAGAGTCAACAGCGGATCGCTGGCGGCCTCTGTCGAAGACCCAATCGGAGCATACGCATGAACCCCTTCCAAAACCTGCTGGTCTGCGGGCTGCTCGGCGCAGCGCTCGTCCACGTCAACGCCTTCGCCGACTCGGCCCCGATCAGCGGCGATGTACCGGAGGCCGACGGTTGGCGGGTCGAGGTCGTGACCAAAGGGCTCAGCCACCCCTGGGCGATCGCCTGGCTCCCCGACGGCTCGGCGCTGGTGACCGAGCGCGCCGGAACCCTGCGCCTGATTCGCGACGGGGCCCTGGACCCAAAGCCCATCTCAGGTCTGCCACCCGTGCTTGCGCACGGCCAGGGTGGGCTGATGGACATCGCGCTGCATCCGGACTTCGCGGCGAATCGACTGGTGTATTTCACGCTCGCAACCGGCACCGCGGACGCCAACCGCACCGCGCTCGGCCGCGGCCGGCTGGAGGGCAATGCGCTGCGCGATGCCGAGATCATCTTCGAGAACGCGGACAGCAAGTCCGGCGGTCAGCACTTCGGGTCGCGGATCGTCTGGCTGCCGGACCAGACCCTGCTCATGAGCATCGGCGACGGCGGCAATCCACCCGCGAGCTTCAAGGGCGAGAACATCCGCGACCAGGCCCAGAACCCCGGCACTCACTTCGGCTCGATCCTGCGCCTGACCGAGGATGGTAAAGCGCCCGCCGACAACCCCTTCGCGAGCCGTCCCGGCGCCCGTCCCGAGATCTTCTCCATCGGCCACCGCAACATCCAGGGACTGACCCGCGACCCGGTCAGCGGGCGCGTCTGGGCCACCGAGCACGGCTCGCGCGGCGGCGACGAGCTGAACCTGATCGAGGCCGGCGGCAACTATGGCTGGCCCGAGGTGACCTACAGCAACGAGTACTGGGGGTCGAAGATCTCCGACGAGACCAGCCGCCCGGGCATCGCCGACCCCACGCTGGTGTGGACGCCGTCGAAGGCGCCGAGCGGTCTCGCCTACTACACCGGCGATCGCTACCCGGGGTGGAAAGGAAGTCTCTTCAGCGGTGCGCTGAAGTTTGATCAGGTGCGGCGTGTTTCGCTCGATGGCGAGCGGGTCGCCGGCGAGGAGAAGCTGCCCATCGGCAAACGAGTGCGGGACGTGCGCCAGGGACCGGACGGCTACCTCTACGTGCTGACCGACGAGGACGACGGGGAGCTCCTGCGCATCCTGCCGGCGGGCGGCTCCGGGTGAGGTAGCGGCGCGCGATTTACGGCCGACAACCCCGGCCCCGCCGCGGTGCGGTTGCGTGCGCGAATTCGTGATCGGGAGCCCATTTGCCGGAGTGACCGATACCGGCTTCCGTGCGAGTATCGACGGGGCCGATGGCTACGACCCACCCCGATCCCCGCGCACCCGGACGACTGGTGCACAACTTCGTCCGCATATTCCTGGTCGCCTGCGCCGCGCTGCTCGCCATTGCGGCGGTGCACTACTACTCCGTCTATCGCGCCGAGCGTGACGCGCGGGAGACCGCGGAGCGCAGCGGCCTGGAGCTGGTGCGCCAAGTCCTGGTGGCCGACGTGGCCGCGGTGGTCACGGACCTGATGGTGCTTGCCCGGCACATCGAGCGCATGGCCCTGCCCGCGCCCGATACATCGGTCGCGGAGCTGGAGCGCATCTTCGTCATCTTCGCCGAGCAGAAGCGGTTCTACGACCAGATCCGATTCATCGATCCACGCGGGCGGGAAACCCTGCGCGTCGATCTGCGCGAGGGCCATGCCGCGGCGGTGCCCGCGACCGAGCTCCAGGATAAATCCAGGCGCTACTACGTGGTGGCCGCGCTGGCGCTCGCCCCCGGCGCGATCTACATCTCGCCCCTCGATCTCAACGTGGAGCAGGGGACGATCGAGCGGCCGTACAAGCCGGTCATGCGATTTGCAACCGGGGTCTTCGATCCCGGCGGGGAAAAGGCCGGCGTCGTGGTGCTCAACTATCTCGGCCAACGTCTGCTCGACGGCATTGCGCAGGCCGCCGGGTCGAATGCCGACCACCTAAATCTGCTGGACTCGCGGGGCTACTGGCTGCGCAGCCCGGAGCCGGCGGAGGAATGGGGGTTCATGCTCGGCTCCGATCGCACCTTCGCCGCGCGCTTTCCCGCGGAGTGGGCGCACATTCGAGCCAATCGACAGGGTCAGATCCGGAGCGCGAACGGACTCTTTACCTTCGCCACGGTCTCTCCCTATCCGGTGGCCCGCGCCGCCATCCGCGAGGGTGGCGGCG
>JBGSTR010000136.1:0-1514 GCA_041736365.1 Chromatiaceae bacterium
CGATCTAACGCCTCCGCGGCCCGGCGGGTCTGCCCCGCGTCACCGAATCCGTCGGTGACCAGGATCACGTCCCCGGACGGCACATTGGCCCGGGTGAGCAGTTCACCCGCCATCTCGAGCGCCAAGTCGGTGCGACGCACGCCCGCCACCGGGATGAGGTCGGGTGAAAGCTGCGGCACCTGCGCGGCGATCGTGGCGGCATCGCCGGTCAACGGCGAAACGATGAAGGGCTCGGCGCCAAAGGCGATCAGCCCGACCCGACCCTCGTCCGCCGCGCCCAGCAGATCCAGTATCTCGAACCGCGCCCGCGCCAGACGCGAGGGGACGACATCCGACGCATTCATGCTCGGCGAGAGGTCGAGCAGGATCACGCGCGCCGCCGTCGTTCGAAAAACCGGCTGTGGCAGGCGCTCCCATACCGGCCCGGCCAGCGCGACGACCCCGCACAACCAGCCGATCCCGAGCAGAATCAGCGGCGTGCGGCGGGGCCCGGAGTCCGCGCCGACCAGCAAATGCGGCAACAGGTGGGCGTCCACCACCCGGCGCCATACCCCCGCCTCGGTCCGCCCTCGCCACAGCAACAGCGCCAACAGACCCAGGGGGATCAGGGCCAGGAACCAAAGGGGTCTTAGAAATTGGAGCTCAGGGGGCATCGCCAAACCCTCCCGGCCGTCTTCGCGTCCACACCGCCGCGAGCGCCAGCAAGGCGCTCAACAGCAGGGCCGTCGCGGCGGGCCAGACATAGAGATCCTTGCGCGGGCGATAGGTTCGCTCATCCCGCCGCGTGGGCTCCAATCGATCGAGCTCGGCGTAAATGGCCTCCAGCTGCTCGCGATCGGTGGCCGCGAAAAACCGCCCGCCGGTGATCTCGGCCACGCGTTGCAGGGTGGCCGGATCGAAGTCTCGGCCCTGGCGCATCAGGCGCATCCCGAACGGGGTGCGCACGCCAACCTCGCCGCCCCCTATCCCGATGGTGTAGATGCGCACGTTGGCTTGGCGGGCAATCTCCGCGGCATCCAGCGGGGCAATATTGCCGGCCGTGTTCTCGCCGTCGGTCAGCAGGATCAACACCCGATTGTCCTCGGGCTGCTCCCGCAGCCGTTTGACCGCAAGCGCAATCGCATCGCCAATAGCCGTTTCGCGGCCGGCCAGTCCGACCACCGAATCCCGCAGCATGGCGGCGACCGTCTTGCCGTCGAAGGTCAGCGGCGTCTGCAGGTAGGCATTGCTGCCGAACAGGATGAGCCCCAGCCGGTCTTGATCCCGACTCTCGACAAAACGTGCGGCGACCGCCTTCACCACCTCCAGCCGGGAGACCCGACGGCCGCCCAGCTCGTAGTCCTGCTGCTCCATGCTGCCCGACACATCCACCGCCAGCATCAGGTCGCGGCCGGACACCGGCAGGCTGATCGGGTCCCCGACCCACTGGGGTCTCGCCGCCGCCGTGACCAGCAGTATCCAGGCAGCCACCGCGGTGAGCAGTCGCAGCCACGACAGTGGCCGTCCGCGTGCGC
>JBGSTR010000143.1:0-1781 GCA_041736365.1 Chromatiaceae bacterium
GCGGGAGGTCCGCCGCGCAGCCGCGGCACAGATCCAGCCCCGCGTCGCCCGGAGCACCGCACAGCACGCAGGTAGGCGGATACAGCAGCGAGAGCAGCGCTTCGGCTCGGCTCGGGCGCGGCGGTCTGCTCATCATGGCGATCGAGACCCCGTGCGGGGTGGACTAGACATTTGCGTCGCGGCGCGTGTGCCGCCCAACCTACGCCGAGGATAGATCGAGATGCTGGAGTATGTCTTCTTTCACGAGGAGCCGCGCACCCGGTTCCAGGTCTTTCTCGCCGAGCAGGGGATCGGCTGGACCGTGGCACACGGTGACCCGGAGACCCTGGTGCAGGTGGTCGAGGAGGGGATCGACGACCCGCTCGCGGATCGCTTGGAGGCGGTCTACGACGAGCTGTTCGACCTCGACCAGTCGCTCTACGACGCGAGCCTTGCCGAATCCGCCGAGCACTACGCCGGATCGGGCGTAGCGGTGCATCTCAAGGACGGCCGCTGCGCCTACGCGAACGTAGCCCCGGCGCTGCTTAATCGGGTGCTGTCGGCGATCTCACCGGAGGAGCTCGGCACCCTGGTCGACGCGATCGTGACGGCGGTGGAAGAGCCCGACGAGCGCACCTTCTGCCAGAAGATGCGCGACGGGGAAACGGGCTGAGTCGCGAGCGGCCGCGCCGTGGAGCCCCCGCTGTAAACCGTTATGGGTCGCGCTGGTTGACAAACCGGCGGGTCTCAATAGGATGTTGGGGCTGAGCAACATTCGGGCCCGGTGCCCGCATCGCCGGTAACTTCCCATGCCCGAGCAATCGATCCGCAACGACTGGAGCATCGAGGAGATCGAGACGCTCCTCGACCAGCCGCTGAACGACCTCCTGTTCCTCGCCCAGACCACCCATCGGGCGCGATTCGATCCGAATCGAATCCAGGTCAGCACCCTGCTCAGCATCAAGACCGGCGCCTGCCCCGAGGACTGTGGCTATTGCGCCCAGAGCGCGAAGCACGAAACCGGGCTCGAGCCGGAGCGGCTATTGCCGCTGAGCGAGGTGCTCGCCAGCGCGCAAGCCGCCCGCGACCGGGGCGCCACCCGATTCTGCATGGGCGCCGCCTGGCGCAACCCCACTGATCGCAACCTCGAGCGGGTAATCGCGATGATCGAGGGTGTCCACGCACTCGGCCTGGAGACGTGCGTGACCTTGGGCATGCTCACCGGCCCGCAGGCGCGGCGGCTCAAGGTAGCCGGGCTCGATTACTACAATCACAATCTCGACACCTCGCCCGAGCTCTACGGCCGGGTCGTCACCACCCGTACCTACCAGGATCGGCTCGACACCCTGGAGCACATCCGCGACGCGGGCCTGAAGACCTGTAGCGGGGGCATCCTCGGCATGGGCGAGTCGCGGCGGGACCGCGCCTCGCTGCTGCGCCAGCTCGCCAATCTGCCGGCTCATCCGGAGTCGGTGCCCATCAATATGCTGGTCCAGGTCGAGGGTACGCCCCTGTTCGGCGCCGCCGCCCTGGACCCATTCGAGTTGGTGCGCACGGTGGCGGCGGCACGCATCCTGATGCCCGGGTCCTACGTGCGCCTGTCCGCCGGACGCGGCGAGATGGACGACGCGACCCAGGCGTTGTGTTTCTTCGCCGGGGCCAACTCGGTGTTCTACGGCGAGCGCCTGCTGACTACGCCCAACGCCGAATCCGATCGCGATCTCGCGCTGTTCTCCCGTTTGGGTCTCAAGCCCGAGGCGCTGGAGCCCGAGCGCACCCGACCGGGACCCTGCCACCGGGCC
>JBGSTR010000781.1:0-2810 GCA_041736365.1 Chromatiaceae bacterium
GGGTGGTGGACCGCGGCGCGACGCGCCGCGTCATCGATGGGCTGTTTTTCTGGGGCGCCCAGCTAGCGCCAGTCGCGGCCCGCTCAAGCGAACCGGCAAACTGCCCCAGAGGCTAGATCAGGGCAGCACAGACGGCCACGGCGAAAGGGCCGGGTTTCCCTGCACCTTTCCCGGCAGTCGGGACCCTGGGCCTTCGGTAGGCTCACACGACCTTGCCACTTGCCGGGAGCCTGCGATGCCTCCAGCCGCCCGCCAGTCCTTCAGCCGACCGGTCTTCGACCAGATCATCACGATCCAGAGCAACCACGCCCAGCGTCTGCTCGACCGGGGCTTCCTGCTGGTGGTGCGCGCGCTCTACGGGATCGACGTGGTGCTGCGCATCCTCGGCGACGACGAGGAGATGGATCAGGTCGAGGAGATCGTGGGCAAGCTCATCGGCGCTCTGGCCGCGGAGCTGCGCGCCGAGCACGCCCGGCTCGCCCAGCTGCGCGAGGCGAACGGGATCAGCGCGATCCCGCGCTATACCAACCCGCGCAAGATCACGGTCCACATCTCCTCGCCCCAGCTCGCCCAGTACACGGCCCTGATCGAGGAGCTCGATCGCCTGATGACGGTCATGGACGCCCTCTGGCTCACCGGCGTGCTCACCAACAAGCAGCGCGCCGACGGCGCCTACCAGTGGCGCACCCGGGTCCTGCGCACCGGCCGCGAGATCATCGAGATCGAGCGTCGCGCGCGGGCGTCGGCCGAGAAGCGGGGGAAGGGAGAGGAGCTTGCAGCGTTAGAGGCGCCGGTTCTTGCAGAGGAGGCGCCGGAGGACGGGAAAGACGCCGCAGATCGAAAGGGCGAGACGTCGGCGGACGCTACCGCAGAAGAGGAGAACCCGCGTTTCGGCGGGGTCGTCAGCGGCTGAAGCGGACCGAGGTGAGCACGGGCCGGAAAGATTGCCGCGGGCTCACGCGCGTCGTCACAGGGTCTCCGAAAACACCCCCACCACAGCAAACGCGTGTCTCTGCTTGGATGGTGTCTTGGTGAAAGGGCGGCTCATCCCGCGACGACTCCTTTAGGCGGCCTGACCCTGATTCACTCCGCCGTCTGCCAGAGTCTTATGGTGGGCGCCCCAGTACTGCTTGGGCCGTGCCCGTTGCCACGTGCCGGCTTCCACTGCTGATCCTTGGCGCCTCACGCGACCAGACACCCATCGCAACTCTTCGGCTGAGCGACGCGACCCGGGAATGATCGCGTTGCAGGCCCCGACGGGCTCGCGCCGCGCCCGCGGACGGTCCACGTCCAGTCAACCTTCGCGGGCTCCTTCCCGTAGACAGTCCGCGGGCGCCGGGATCCCCGAGCCCAGAACCCTTCCCCCCACACCCGAACTTCACCACCCTCGATGGGGCTTGTCCGCGTTATTCACCAACTATGCGCACATTTGGGGAGCCATCCACACACCGGCGGCAGGTTCGACGCGGAGGCTGCCACCGACGCTTCTGAGAATTGGTAGGCCGCCATAATAGGAAGCGGACACCGGATCTACGGCTGCGGGCGCGGGCTATGTCCCAAGAACTGCCGCTCAACCTCAGCCTGTTCGGAGGCGGCACTACGCGCTTTGCGGACGCTGGCGGTCATGCTGCGTAGCGGCAGGGCAATCGCATCAATATCCTATGATATGCTTTTAGACGTGGTATGAAGATCACATCATAATCCGCTGACGAATATTGTCTTGCGGAGAAGATAGGTTGACAGCCGAACAACTGGAGCACTCCCTGGCGGGCCATTTTTCCACCCTTGAGGACCCGCGCGACGCCCGCCGGCGCCGTCACAAGCTGATTGACATGGTGGTGATCGCGATCGCGGCGGTGATCTGCGGCGCGAACGACTGGGTGGCGGTGGCGGCGTTCGGTCGCGCCAAAGAGGGGTGGTTTCGCCAGTTCCTGGAGCTGCCCAACGGGATCCCGGCGCACGATACCTTCGGGCGGGTGTTCGCGTTGCTGGCACCGGAGGCGTTCGAGCAGTGCTTTCGGGCCTGGGTGGCCGCGATTCGTCAGGTGTTGCCTGGCGAGATCGTGGCCATCGACGGCAAGACGCTGCGTCGCTCGCATGATCGCGCCGCGGGCCTCGCCCCGCTGCATCTGGTCAGCGCGTGGGCCACGGCCAACCGGGTGGTGCTCGGGCAGGTGGCCACCGAGGCCAAGTCCAACGAGATTACGGCCATCCCGCGCCTGCTGGAGTTGCTGCTGCTCCAAGGGTGCATCGTGACTATCGACGCCATGGGCTGCCAGACCAAGATCGCCGCGCAGATCGTGGAGCAAGGCGGAGACTACGTGCTTGGTCTCAAGGGCAATCAGAGTACGCTGCACGAGGAGGTCGACGGGTTTTTCACCACCGCGATCGATGGTGAGTTCGCCGGTGTCATGCACGACTACACCGAGGAGACCGACAAGGATCACGGGCGCTTGGAAGTGCGCCGGTACTGGGTCACCGAAGAGCTGAGCACCTTGTCCGACACCGCGCGTTGGAGTGCCCTGCGCAGCATCGGCCTGGTCGAACGCGACTGCTGGATCGAGGATCGCCATACCCTGGAGCGGCGTGTCTTCATCAATTCCATCCCGGCCGACGCCAAGCGCTTTGCCCATGCGGTGCGCGGCCACTGGGGCATCGAGAACCGCTTACACTGGCGCCTGGATGTCGTCTTCGACGAAGACGCCAGCCGCATCCGCAAAGGCAACGCGCCGGCGATTCTGACCTCGATCCGCCACCTGTGCATGAATCTGTTCGAACAAGAGCCTTCCAAGCTGCGCTTGGCGCAGAAG
>JBGSTR010000162.1:0-4851 GCA_041736365.1 Chromatiaceae bacterium
GCGCACGCGACCACCCCAATCGCGTCCGCACTGGGCACGCGCACCGCCCGTTACCACTGGGCGATCCTGCTCGCGCGGCTCTTCTCCACCTTCCCGCTGCTCTGCCCGCAGCGCGGCGCGGAGCTGCTGGATAGATTGACCGCAAATTCCCGCGATATCGAAAGCGGCGGGATGAGCCGCAACTTTTACCTCCGGATCTCCTCGCGCTGCACCGCGCAGTCCGCCTACGTAATCGACCAGTTTGGCGGGACGACGGCCGGCTTTTCCGATACCCGCAGCAGCCAGGAAGAATGCCATGACGATAGAGCGCCAAAATCACAGGGAAGTTAGGAACAAGCCCGCCATGAGCCTGAATGGAAGTAAGAACATGCGAAAAAATCCAAGCATGAGGTAACGACCGTTCCGCGAAGCGGGAAAGCACCCTGATCCCGATCGGCTTGCACGCACCGGCTTGTCTCGAAGTGAGCCGGTCGCACGGCGGTATTCCGGCCCGACCGGGAACTCCCGACACTGACGAGGGCAAAGACATGAGACATCGAATCACGTTGCGGCGAACGCTGGCCTTGATTGTTGGAGCCACCATGGCGTGTGGTGCGGGGACCAGCTTTGCCTTCGATATGGGCAATATGATGAACCCGTCCAATTGGATGGGAGGCAACAAAAACCGCGACCGCAATGAAGACGACTCTTGGGGTGGCCCCGGTTACGGCGGTCCGGGCGGTTACGGTGGCGCTGGCTATGGATACGGTGGTCCGGGCGGTTACGGTGGCCCTGGCTATGGATATGGCGGTCCGGGCGGTTACGGTGGCTCCGGCTATGGATATGGCGGTCCCGGCGGTTACGGTGGCTCCGACTCCGGCTATGGCAGTCCAGGCGGTTATGGTGCCCCTGGCTATGGTTATGGCGGTCCGGGCGGTTATGGTGCTCCCGGCTACTCTTATGGCTCGCCCCCGACGGCCGCTCCGCTGCCCCCAGCCCCCGCGGCAAGGGAGAACCCTCCAGTTTACGGGTCACCTTCCCCTGGACCAGGAGAGCAGTCGGAGGTCGACCAGCTGAGAGAGCGTGTCAGGGTGTTGGAAGGCGCAGGGCCTCACTGGTGAAGGCGCTCGGATTCGCCAGAAAAGACAGCGCAATACCCCCCGCCCTAAAACGCCCGGCCAAAGCCGGGCTGTCACAAGTCAGGCCTTGTAAACTCCACAGTCCGCAGACCTATCGGTAGCGGCCGCTTGCGAACACAGCGACAGCGGCCGCTCAGGGTCGTAAGCGCTCTCCCACCCCGCCGCGAGCTAACGTCAGCAGCACGAACGAGACGGTGCCGTAAAGGGCGGGTCGGGATGCTTCTCGACCGACAGCCCCGCGAACATGGATGAACTCCGATCCCGGATCGTGGCCCGGGCACAGCTCGGCGTAGCACAGTGCTATCGACCGGTGTGTGGCGTCGGCGACGTTTCATCTGGGGGAGCTTCTGGGCTCGCGGTGTCTCGCTTAGGAGCAGCAAACCGCGGGTTCTGCCGGTCTCCGAATCCTTGGTCTGCACGGCGGCATAGAGGAGCTCCGATGGGATCAGGGTTGGTCCGAAACCTGGCGTGACGTCCAGCAGCGTGACCAGACCGGGGCGGGGGTCATAACCGGCGATGGGCGAGAAGTGCCCTACCGAGACGCCGAAGATCGGGCCCCGGTCGAAGTTGACGATGCACCGATTGGCGAGGTCGTTGCAGCGCAGAAGGGCAGCGAGAAAGCCCTCGTAGGGCAGATCCCGGAGCACCGTTACTCGGCCGATTTTCTGCTCGGCAACCAGGGTGGCGACGTCGTCGAGGTTCATGCCACGGGTGCGCATGCGCAGCCGCTGCCATTGGTTGCCTTCGAAAAGGGCGCTTTCGTCGGGGATCGAGGCGTCCAGCGATGCCAGTACGTTCAGGACGCTCGAGGGACCGCAGGACGAAAGTGTTTCCTGGGTGCGGAAGTCCCGCAGGTAGCGTCGGGCGACCGGGCTCGCGAGGGCGTCCTCGAGGGTAGGGCCGCCGGAGACGACACCGGTCGCGAACCTTTCCGGGTGGGGCTGAGAGACGTGCTGGACGAAGAGTACCGTGGTACCGGCGCCGCCGAGGGCCAGCACCGATAGGACGAGGATCAGTCGCAGACGCCGATACCGAAGAAAACGCATGATCTGCCTGTCGCTCCTGTCGCTGAACGGTCCCCCTCACGAGACCGATAGCGAGCACTCGGGCTGAGCGAGACCCTATCTTCGGCCGGCAAGGGGTTGCTCTGGTTCCTCCCGCCGGCCAGTCGTACTCGCCCGGGGTCGAGGTCCCACCGATAAACCCGCGCTTTAGGCCCTTTTGTTCGCTGGCGGTGCATCGCTGCGGGGCTCAACCTGTGCGCCGATGCCAACCGAGATCACCACTCTTCCAACAGCCGCACTCGCCGCGGTTTGCCTCGCCTCCGTTGCCGCGTCGGCGTGGGCGGAGACGGGCCAACCCGTTCCCGTGCAAGCCCCGAGCATGGCACGAATGGTGCGGCTGCCGGTAAGCGGCCTTCAGGTAGTGGAGACCACCGAGGGAGAGCTCCTGTTCCTGTCCGACAATGGTCGCTATGCCCTGCGGGGCCCCGCTCTGGATCTCTGGCACGGCGCCAAGCTTGTCTCGTTCGACGAGACAGCGCGCCTCGCCGGCCGCATCGACCTGGGACGGCTCAAACTCGACGTGGGGGATCTCGGGGCGATCGACGTCGGCGAGGGATCCGAGGTCACGATCTTTGTCGATCCTCTGTGTTCCGACTGCAGCCCACTCTACGAGGCGCTGCTGTCCCTCGTCGGCACCTACCGCTTTCGTCTCGTCCCCGTCCCCGTTCTGGGCGAGCCATCCCAGCACGCCGTGCTCGCCCTCGCGTGCCTGTCGGCCAGCGATCCCGGGAAGGCAAGGGACGCGCTCTTGGGAAACCGGGTACCTGGGCTGCCGGAATCAACTGGCGTCTGCGGGCAGGGTACCGCCCAGCGCGCCGTGATCGCGGCCCAGATCCTCGGGATTCGCGGCACCCCGTTCCTGATCGCCCCGGACGGTCGCGTGCGCGAAGGCGCCCCGGGGAATCTCGCGGCCTGGCTCGTCGGCGAAGGGGAGGGCGCGCCTTGATCCGCTCGGCTGTTGTCGCGGCCTTGTGCGTCCTGGGGATCGCCGGCTGTGGCGGCAAAGACACCAAGTACGCCTGCTCCGGGTATCCCGGTCGGCCCCTCTGCCTGCCACCGAGCGACGTCTACCGGCTCAGTGAGGGTTTCGGGCCACCGCCGGCTTCCGAGGTCCGCCCTTCGCTCATTGGCTCCGGGCGTGACCTGGCCGCCGGGTCCCGTTGGAACTGGTTCCGCCGCGAGTTGAACTAGGAGACCGCGATGCGCCCGATACTCCCGATCTATTCGACGCTGGTCGCCGCTCTCAGCGGCTGCGCCTCCAGCCCACCCGCCAGTCCGCCGGCCGTGGTCCAGGACCAGCGGCCCAGCCAGTTCCAGCCGAGGCGGGTCGCGCCATCGGCGATGGAGGCATGGATTGCCCCTTGGGAAGATGCCACCGGCGATCTGTATCCACCCTCGACCGTCTACATCGAGGTTGACCCCGAGCGTTGGCACTACGGCGGGTCGTCCGACGGCCGGCTCACCGTATTGCGCCCGCTTCAGGTCGAGCGACGAGCCCCGCCCGAGGATGTCGTGTCGAGGCCGGCTCCGTCCCCGGCTCCGGCCTCGACCGAAGCCGAGACCGCGCCATTCTTCGCGCCCCGAGCGGCCAAGCGGGGTGCCTGAATAACCTGGTTCGGCGGGAACCGGGCAAGCAGTACTCGATCCATCCTCGATCTCGCGGCGTCGGAAAACGACTGGAGCACCTACATGCAACACACCCCGATGACTCACTTTGACCGGCGCGTCCTTGGCCTCCTGGCCCTGATCGGCGCGCTGACGCTAATCCTCGTCCCGGCGACCTCTATGGCCGGAACTACCGGCACCGAGTTCCAGACCCTCTACACCCTGCTCACCGGCTGGATGACGGGCTTCCTGGGTCGCGTCGTGGCGGTGATCTTCATCATCATCGGCGTCATCGCCGGCGCTGCGCGCCAGTCCATCATGGGTTTCGTACTGGGCGTCTCCGCCGGTGTCGGCATGTTTCTGGCCCCGGCGATCATCGACAACGTCGTCACCGCGACGCTGCCCGTTCTTTGAGCTCGCATCTTGGGCAAGGGCTGTCCACAAGGCGCGGCGGCCAGCTCGCGAGGTTCAGGATGGTCACCGCCAACGGCGCGTCGCACCGCGCCACCGCGATTCGCCCTGCGCTACGGAGATGGTGCGCCGCGGCCAGGCGGTCCGGGTCTCCATGCAACCGCCGAGCGTCCGAGTGACGGCAAAGCAACCATGACCGCCCCGCGCCAGCTGACCGGCTCCCGTGCGAGCGCGCTTTTCCCGACTCTCGCGTACGACCCGGACAGCCATCTGTTCCTGCTTGACGACCAGTCGCTTGCGTTCGGCTATCTGTGCGAACCCTTGCCCGCGGGGGACCAGTCCCACGCGGATCGGCTTCTGGTGCTCGGTAACCTCGATTGGCCGGCGGAGACACTGGTACAGATGGCCCTGTGGACATCCCCCGACGTGGAGGAGAAGGTGGCGCGCCTTGAGGGTCTGCGGATCGACACCGCGACCCCACTGCTCCGGGAGTCCACGCGCCGTACCGCTGCCTTTCTGCGCGCCGGCAGTGTGGCCCCGATCGCGCCCGGTTCGGACCTGCGTCTGCGCGACCTGCAGGTGCTGATCACGGCCAAGCTCCCGCTCCTGGGTCCGCAGCCGACGGACCACGAGCGCCGCGAGGTGGGGGAGCT
>JBGSTR010000785.1:0-3566 GCA_041736365.1 Chromatiaceae bacterium
AAGATCACGGAGGCGGCGTCGGCGCCGGCTTGCTGGGAGATCACCTGTACCCGATTGCGCTCGCCCCATGCCTCGAGCTGCTCGACCGCGGCGGCGCGAAAGGTGTCCCCGGCCGCGAGCAGCACCCGATTGCCCTCGTCCTGCAGGCGCTTGGCGAGCTTGCCGATGGTGGTGGTCTTGCCGGCACCGTTGACGCCGACCATCAGGATCACTTGGGGCTTGCCGGGCGCGGCCTCGTGCACCGGTCCCGCGGCGGACAGCAGGATCTCGCGCAGCTGCTCCTTTAGCGCCGCGAGCAACGCCGGCGGGTCGGTCAGCGATTGACGCTTCACGCGCTCGTTCAGATCGCGGATGATGCGCGCGGTCGTCTCCACCCCGACATCGGCGGTGAGCAGCAGGGTTTCGAGCTCTTCGAGCAGTTCGTCGTCGATCCGCTTGCGGCCCAGGAAGAGCTGGCCGAGACCGTCGCCGAGCTGTGTGCGCGTGCGCGTCAACCGCTCGCGCAGGCGTGCGAAGACACCCGCTTTGCGTGGGCTGAGCTCCCTGGCGTCGGGCTGGGGCGCGGGCGGTTGTTTCTTGCCGAAACCGAACATGGCGAATTGTCATCGGAGGTTGGTGCGGCGTCCCGCCCGCCAGGGATTAAGCCGATGCGAGGGACGACCCGCAATGCTATCAGATCGGCGCCCCGACCGTTGGCCGCGGGCGATTCGCCGGCGGTTTACGAAACGGTAACCACGCGGACGCTCCCGCTCGGGCGAGTCTGCCCCCAACTACCGTAAGTTGAATTCGAACCAATCGGAGCCGTGATGCAACGAACCATTCTCGCCGCCCTGCTGCTCGCGACGCCTCTGCTCGCGACGCCGCTGGTCGCGTCCGCCGCACATGCGGTATTCGAGCGCCGCCTGGACAACGGCCTGAAGATTCTAGTCAAGCCGGATCATCGCTCGCCGATCCTCACCACGCAGGTCTGGTACAAGGTGGGATCGAGCTACGAGTACGGCGGCGTGACGGGCGTTTCCCACGTGCTTGAGCACATGATGTTCAAGGGCACCGAAAAACTTGGTCCGGGACAGTTCTCGCGCATCATTGCGGAGAACGGCGGCGAGGAGAACGCCTTCACCGGGCGCGACTACACCGCCTATTTCCAGAATCTCGCCAGCGATCGCCTCGAGGTGGCGTTCGAGCTGGAGGCCGATCGGATGCGCAATCTCGCGCTGTCCGGAGACGAATTCGCCAAGGAGCTCGCGGTCGTCCAGGAGGAGCGGCGCATGCGCACCGACGACGATCCTCAATCACTGACCTACGAGCGCTTCAATGCGGTCTCCCACGATGCGTCGCCGTATCGCAATCCGGTCATCGGCTGGGCCAGCGACCTGGAGCAGCTGCGCGTGGAGGACCTCAAGGACTGGTATCGCCAGTGGTACGCGCCAAACAACGCGACCCTGGTGGTGGCGGGCGATGTGGATCCGGACCAGGTTTTCGCGCTCGCCGAAAAATACTTCGGGCCGCTCAAGGCGGAGCAGATCAATGCCCCCAAGACCCCGCAGGACCCCGAGCAGAGCGGTGAGAAGCGCCTGCGCGTGAAGGCGCCGGCCCAGGAGCCCTATCTACTGATGGGCTATAAGGTCCCGGCGGCGGCGGGAGCCGAGGTCGAGTGGGAGCCCTATGCGTTGGAGATCCTGGCAGCGGTGCTGGACGGGGGCGGTAGCTCCCGATTCGCCCGCGAGCTGGTTCGCGGCAGCCAAATCGCCTCCTCCGCCGGTGCCGAGTACAGCGCCTTCAATCGCCTGCCCGATCTCTTTCTGTTCGAGGGTGTGCCCGCCAAGGGCCACAGCGTCGCCGACCTCGAGCAGGCCCTGCACGAGCAGATCGAGCGGGTTCAGCGCGAGCCCGTCGATGCCCGCGAGCTCGAGCGAATTCAGACCCAGTTGATCGCCGGCAAGGTTTACGAGAAGGACTCGGTATTCGCACAGGCGATGCTGCTTGGCCAGCTCGAGACCGTCGGACTCGGCTGGGAGCTGGCGTTCCAGTACGTGGAGAAGCTGGCGGCGGTCACCCCGGAGCAGGTGCAGGCGGTGGCCAAGAAGTACTTGACCCCCGACACCCTGACGGTTGCGGTGCTCGACCCGCAGCCACTCGACGGTAAACAGCCGGCTCAATCGCGCGCGACGCTGGGAGACCACGGAAATGTTCGCTAGCTCTAATCTGTTCCGCGCCTGGCTTGCGGGTAGTCTGTTGATTCTGGCCTCCGGAGCGCGTGCCATGCCCGACATCCAAACCTGGGAAACGAGCAACGGCGCCCGCGTCCTCTATGTTGCCGCCGCGGACCTGCCGATTCTCGACGTGCGCGCGGTGTTCGATGCGGGCAGCGCGCGCGATGCCGGCCAATCGGGACTCGCATCCTTGACCGCGTCGATGCTGTCCCAGGGCGCGGGCGATTGGAGCGCCGACACCGTCGCCGAGCGCCTGGAGGACGTGGGCGCCGATCTGAGCGTGAGCGCGGATCGAGACATGACCGCCGTGGCGCTACGCACCCTGACCCGGCAGCCGGCCATGGATACCGCGGTGGATACCCTGGTGAAGATCCTCGCCGCGCCGGCGTTCGCCCCGGACGACCTCGAACGGGTGCGCCGCAATACCCTAATCGGGCTGCGCCAGGACGAGGAGTCGCCCCAGAGTGTCGGTCAAAAGGCGTTCTTCCGACAGGTGTTCGGCGATCACCCCTACGCCGCCGATCCATCGGGCACGGCGGAGTCGGTTTCGGCACTCACTCGCGACGACCTGGTGCGTTTCCACCGGGCCTATTACACCGCCGCCAACGCGGTGGTCGCCATCGTCGGGGCTGTCGACCGGGCCGGTGCGGAGGCCCTCGCGGAGCGTCTAACCGCCGGACTTCCCCGCGGCGAGCGTCCGCCGGAGCTGCCGCCGGTGGCCGACCTGACCGCCAGCAACTTCGATCAAGTCGCGTTTCCGTCCAGTCAGACCCACGTCCTGGCCGGCGAGCCGGGTATGCGCCGGGGCGATCCGGATTACTTCCCGCTCTATGTCGGCAACCATATCCTCGGCGGCAGCGGGCTGGTTTCGTTGTTGATGGAGGAGGTTCGCGAGAAGCGCGGCCTGTCCTATAGCGTCTACAGCTACTTCCTGCCGCTCGCGCGCCCCGGTCCCTTCCTCATGGGTCTACAGACCAAGAACGACCAGGCCGATCAGGCTCGCCAGGTGATGCTCGATACCCTGCGGCGCTACGTCGAGACGGGTCCGAGCGAGGAAGAGCTGGTGGCGGCCAAGAAGAACCTGACCGGGGGATTCCCGCTGCGTATCGCCAGCAACGCCGACATCGTCCAGTATCTCGCGGTGATCGGTTTCTACGGCCTGCCGCTCGACTACCTGAATCAATTCACGCGTCGCGTCGAGTCGGTGACCACCGAGCAGATCCGCGATGCCTTCTCGCGCCGCGTCCATCCCGATCGGTTGGCGATCGTGACCGTCGGCGGCGGCGGCGAGCAGACCGCAGCAAACGGTGGCGGCGGCTAAGCCCGCCCGCGGGCAGCTTCGTATCATCGCCG
>JBGSTR010000177.1:0-7100 GCA_041736365.1 Chromatiaceae bacterium
GCTCCTCCCCCGGCGGGGGCGGGACGGCCTGATGGCGCGCGTCCTACGCCGACCTCGAGCCGCCGAGGACATCGCGGCGGTCTTTGGACTTCATCGCCGACGACAACCCGGATGCCGCTGATCACTGGGTCGGGCAGCTCCACACCCAGCTTCGGCTCCTGGCCACGCAGCCGCTCATGGGGCGCGCCCGCGACGAGCTCGCCCCCCGGGATCCGGAGTTTCCCGTTCGGCCGGTATCTCGTCTTCTACCTGCCGATCGGTGACGGGATCGACGTCGTGCGCGTCCTGCACGGTACACGCGAAGTCGATACGACGTTTGGCGAAGACAACCCATAGGGCCACCGTATCGCCTCCCGCCTAGGACAGTCTGCTCAATCCGGCAAACCGGAAATCGAACCTGATCGCCCGGATGCGCCCCTGCTCAAGGCTCGCGGCGGTGTTGCGCATCAGCACGGCACGGATGGAAGGGAACCGCACGGTGACGCTGTCACCGTGGCCGGTATCGCACAGATCGGCGATATGCCGCAGTGATCGTCAACATGGCGGGTGAGGTAGGCCCGAAGCGATTCAAGCATTTCCAACCATTGCACGGCGATACTGCGTCGGCGTGAGGCCCGTGAACTGACGGAAGGCACGAGTGAAATGTTGTGGGCTCTCGTAGCCTGATGTCATGGCGACATCGATGATCTTGGCACCTGCGTCGTCGAGCAGACTGCGCGCGAGATCGAAGCGCGCCTCCTGTAGGACCTCGGAATAGGAGCTGCCGCTCTCCTGCAAGCGGCGCTGCAAAGTACGGGTGCTCATCCCCACAATCTCGGCGACAAGAGAAAGGTCCGGGCGCCCGCCGTTCAGATAGGGTTGCAGGATCATGCGCAGGAGATTCACGAAGTCCCATGCATCGGCCCGGGCGCTCGGCCCGTTTTCCTGCCCAACGGATACAGGCGCAGTGTTGGACGAGGTCGCCGTGCCACCGCAAGGTCGTGCCAGATGCGCGCTTTCGATCAGGATGGACGGGTAAGGTTGGCCGACGAGAATGCGGGTGTTGCGGAACGCCTCGCTCACAAGGTCGGGCGGGTCACAGCGCGAAGTAAATGTCAGCTCACGCGGACACCAGTTCGGTCCGGTGAGGTCGCTCATCATGGAAATGACACCTTGCAGGTTCAGCCACTCGGCAAAGCAGATGAAGGGGTGGCGGCGCAAATGAACCATGTCACAGATGACGCGGGTCTGATCACCTTCCTGCCGCAGGCTCACCCGGAGACAATTGTCCTCCCGACAGGCGGTGCGGATGAAGGCCGCCAGACGCCTGTAGCCGGTCTGCGCCGCCAGGATCTCCGATAGATGCGCGGGCTTGATGGATGCCCGAGACGCTTGCCGAGCACCGAGATAGCCAAGTTCCATGGGCTCGAGATCGCGTCCGCATCGGGCGATCCACTCGATCGCAACAGGAACGCTGACATAGAGGTCCGGGGCCTCTTCGATTCGGGGCGGCAACCGCGACCGCGCGAGCTCACGATCGACCGGCATCCCGATCCGACGCATCACCGCCAGATAATCGAGCAAATGTGCCGCCCTGACGATCGCGAGCCTGCCGCTCAACCGCCACCTCCCCGTCTCGCCCCTCGCCGCGCCCCTGCAATTTGGCGCGAAATGGGCAGAACCGGCTCGGGACGACGGCTAGCGTTGCAAGAGATCATGAATCTCGGAGAGGAAGATCGACAATGACTCAAATGATGACGTCCGCCTGTGCTTTCGCGCTCGTCCTGGCACTTGGGCCGGCATGCGCTGAGGTTTCTCCCGAAACCCTGGACTCCATCTCGATCCCCGACAAAGTCGAAACCTCGATCGGCAAGTTGGAGTTCTTCGACGGCGTGCCAAAAAACACAACCGTTGCCGCCGTCTACGACAACCTCGACCGGATGCGAGGAACGGTCGTGTTCCTTGACAACGTCGGCGCCGTGTCGATGTACGCAGTTCGCACGGGCCTTGCCGATGCGGGGGCAAAGGGCGCGAACAAGATCGCCCTGTTCGAAGAGTTGTTGGATTCCCAAACCCTTGTGGTCACAGCGAACACGTCGACGCTTTACGCCTACACCTACACCGATCTCGCCCAGGACGGCCCGACCGTGATCGAGGTTCCGCCCGGCATGCTGGGATTTCTCGACGACGCCTGGCAGCGCTTCGTGGGCAATATGGGCGTCACGGGTCCGGACAAGGGCAAGGGCGGCAACTATCTGGTGATCCCTCCCGGCTATACCGGCGAAATCCCCGATGGATACTTCCTGCTCAAGCCGCCGACAAATCGGAATTTTTTGTTCCTTCGCGGCTCGATTAAGGACGGGCTGAAGCCCGCGGTTGAGAATATCACGTCCAATCTGAAGGTCTATCCGCTGAAAGATGCCGCGAACCCGGTGGCGACCGAATTCGTGAACCTGTCGAACAAGGCATTCAACACGGTATTCCCAAGTGATTTCCGCTACTTCGAGGCGCTGAATCAAGTCATCCAGGATGAGCCCATCGACGCCATCAGTCCCGAGGTGCGCGGGGCCATCGCCGCCATCGGCATTGTAAAGGGCGAGCCCTTCGCCCCGGACGAGCGGATGAAGCGGCTGCTCGGAGAGGCCGCCACCATCGGCGACGCCACCTCCCGCGCCATCACCTACCACCCGCGGTTTGCCGGCGTGAAGATCTATCCCGACGACCCCAACAGCGTCTGGTCCACCGCATTCGCCAACCGCAACACGAGCTTTGAGGCGAACGGGACGATGGGGCTGGATGCACGGGTGCTCTACTATTTCAACGCGGGCGGCGTGACCCCGGCCATGGCCACCACGCATGCGGGCGAAGGGTCCGACTATGCGCTGGCGCTGCTCGATTCCAACATGCAGCCGTTCGACGGCTCCAAGACCTACAAGCTGCACCTGCCCAAGGATGTGCCGGTCAACGATTTCTGGGCGTTGACGATCTACGACACCCAGACGCGCTCGCAGTTGCAAACCAGCCAGCCCTTTCCCACCGTCGGCAGTCAAAGCCAGGGTATAACCCAAAATCCGGACGGGTCCTATGACGTCTATTTCGCGCCTGATGCCCCCGAAGGCAAAGCAGGCAACTGGCTCCAGACCGTTCCCGGCAAAAGTTGGTTCACCATTCTGCGGATGTACGGCCCGCTGGAACCCTGGATCAACAAGACTTGGCGTCCCGGAGAAATCGAAGTGGTTCAGTAAGGCACTTTTCGGGCAGATCGATTTAACCACGAACCGCGTACCCAAACCTGAAGCTATATCCATAAAACTTCATTCTTCCCTATTGCTGGCAGGTGCGATGGCGGCACTGTGCGTACCAGTTCAGGCTGCGGCCGAACCAATCACTGTCAATGTCGACAATTTCGACCGGGCACAGACCGATATGGAGTTTGACGGCATCATCAAGCTCGCAGGCGGCATCAACACCCTGCACCACAACCGGACACCGACGCCGATCGACAAGCAAAACGTCATCCGGATGAACCGCGACACGCTCTACAGTCTCGCGGTTGTCGATATTTCCAAGGGCGCGACCGTCACGCTGCCCGATGCCGACAAGCGCTACATGTCGCTGATGGTCATCAACAATGATGGCTATGTGAACGAGGTGTTTTACGGCGGCGGCGCCCATGACCTGACCGTGGACAAATTCGATACCCCCGTCGTCGGGCTGGTGATCCGCACCCTTGCGAACCCCGAGGATCAGTCCGACCTCGCCGCAGCGCACGCCTTGCAAGACAAGATCGAGATCGCCGCCGGATCCGATGCCGCCTTTGCGATGCCCGATTATGACAAGGCGAGCTATGAGGCGACGCTCAACCCCATTCTCGATCTTGCCAAGGGCCTGAAACGTTACATCAATACCTTCGGCGCGAAGGATGAGGTCAATCCCGTTCACTTCATGATCGGCACGGCGTCGGCCTGGGGCGGTCTGCCCGACAAGGACGCGGTCTACGTGAACGTGGAGCCGGATTTGCCCGTCGGCGAATACGAGCTCACCGTAAAGGATGTGCCGGTCAAGGGCTTTTGGTCGATCAGTCTCTACAATGCCAAGGGCTATTTCCAGGCGAACGACCTCAATGCCTACAGCCTGAACAACCTCACCGCGAAACCGAACAGCGACGGGTCCTTTACCGTTCGCTTCGGCGGCTGCGGCGACGGGGTCGAGAACTGCCTGCCCATCATGGACGGCTGGAACTACGCGGTTCGCATGTACGAACCGGACCAATCGATCCAGGACGGAACCTGGACTTTCCCCGGGCCGCCGGTGGCGCGCAACAAGTGAAAGCGACGGATCGACCCAACACGGCGACAGGAAACACACCATGCTCCGTATTCCAGTGACAAGCGGCCTCGTCCTTGCCATCTCGCTGGCTGCGACGGCACAGGCCGAAGTATCGAAAGAGACGATCGACTCCCTCGGCGCGCCCGACCGCATCGAGACATCAATAGGCACGCTGGACTTCAAGGACGGCGCTCCCAGCGCCGACACCGCGCAGAAGGTCTTCGATGCGCTCGACTTCACGCGCGCGCTGAATGTCTACAACAACAGCTTCCGCGGCGCGTCGGCCCTTGGGTTTCATAAGGGCTTCCAGAGCATCGGCGCCGACTACAACGACGTTGTCATAACGTCCGAACTGCTGGACTCGGCGTCACTCTTCCTGACCGGCAACGCCGACACCGTCTACTACCTCTCCGTCATCGACCTATCAAAAGGCCCGATGGTGATCGAACAGCCGTCGGATGGCGTCGGCACAATCAACGACATGTGGTTCTCTTGGATCATCGACGTCGGCGGCCCGGGACCGGATCGCGGTCGGGGCGGCAAGTACCTGATCGTCGGACCTGACTACGACGGGCCGCTGCCCGAGGGCGGATACTTCGTTGCTCATTCCAAGACCAACCGGGTCCTTTACGCCTCGCGCGCCTACCTGGTGGACAACGATCCCAAGCCGGCGGTCGAGAACGTCAAGGCACACATGAAAATCTACCCCTATGCGGAGGGCGCCTTCGGCACCAGCATCGCGCAGGCGTTGACCGGCGCGGTTCGGCTCGGGGAAGACCCGAAGATCCCCGAGACGAAGTTCGTCGAGGCGAGCAACCTGTCGATGAACACCATCCCGCCCAGCGATTTCGGCTTTTACGAATGGATCAACGAGAACGTCCAGGCCGAACCCGCCACCAGCTATGACGTGGAGCTGTCCGGCCAGCTCGCCGCCATCGGTATCGTCAAGGGCAAGGAGTTCGCACCTGACGAGCGGATGAAGAAGCTCCTCACCGACGCCGCCGCCGTCGGCCAGGCGGCCGGGCGGGTGCTGAACTGGCGCCCCTACGGCGCCCATCCGGACTGGGCCTATTACGAAGGGTCGATGTGGGGGAACATGCTCTGGGATGGCGGCGCTTTCTTCGAGACCCCGCCGCCGGTGTTCGCGGATGGGGAATTCAAGCCACTTCCGCCGACCGGCGCCCGCACATTGGATTCGCGCACGGCCTTCTACTTCGGCTATACGCTCGACAGCCCCGGCATGATCATGACCATCCCCGGCGTCGGCTCGCAGTACCTGATGGGCTTCCTGGATGCGAACGGCGATCCCATGGACGGCGCGAAGACCTACAAGGTGACGCTGCCCAAGGACATCCCGGCCAAGGCGTTCTGGTCGTTCACGGTCTATGACAACCAGACCCGCTCGATGCTGCAGACGCCGCAGAAATACCCGCGTGCGGGTTCCCAAAGCTATCCCTCACCGGCGGCGAAGGTGGCTGAGGATGGCACCACCACCGTCTGGTTCAGCCCCGATCAGCCCGATGGCGTTGATCGCGGCAACTGGATACAAACGGACCCCGACAAGGGCTGGTTTACCATCCTGCGCCTCTACAGCCCGCTGCCGTCGTTCTTTGACAAGTCCTGGCAGCCAACTGAAATCGCGCCGGTGAATTAGACCGGCAAGATCGGGCTGTCGTCTGCTCCATGCCTGCGCTCGAAACTAGGCGGTGAGCATGTTCAGACCAAGCTCCTTGGGGGCGCAGGACGAGAACGGAGAAATCTCATGCGAATCAAATCATTAAAAATTGTTAGCGCGTACGCGACTGGGTACGCGTAAGGGTCTGATTCGTCGCGTCGAGTATAAGCTCAGCTTGGCGCAAAGACGACGCTCGCATGGGTACGCGTACCCAGTGAATAGCGCCCATTTCCGCAGTAACCCATCGATTCGCCGTATGTTTTCTCTATTCGCTCTCTGGAACTTCGGACTAGAGACAACCGGCCAGCGCGATGAGTTGAGACGGGCTCAGGTTATCGAGGGTCCAGGCCAACCCGAGGAACAGCAGGCGCGCTTAGAGTGGATGGCGGACGATGGACTAGACGCGCTGCTTCACCAACTGGCCGTGGTATCCCCGGGCTCGGTTGGTGAGTGCACCCGGACGGCAGCTGCTTCACACCAGGGCTTCGAGGTCGACCACACGGCCTGCCGAGGTCTCGGCCCGGTCTCCGCGGCTTGGCGCGCGTAGTGACAATGTCGTTACGCGACTGCTAGTGTCGGCACAGAATAGGAGCCTGTGCCTTGCCCACAACTCAGGAACCGCCTGCCAAGCGTCAGACACTCAACCTGCGCATCAAGCAGGAAGAGCGCGACCTCATCGACCGTGCCGCCCGAGTGAGCGGCAAGAACCGCACCGAGCTCATCCTGGATGCCACCCGCCGGGCGGCGGAGGAGACCCTGCTCGACCGGGTCCTGTTTCAAGTCGATAGCGACGCCTTCGCCGCCTTCCAGGCGCGACTCGATGAGCCGCCGCATCCCAATGAGCGGCTGCGCAAGACCATGCAGACCGCACCGCCTTGGGAACAGGAGTGACGGTCGGAGCCCCCGAACCGCTGACCGACCGACAGGATTGTTCCGCCTTCCACTCCGGCCGGGAGACGCTCGACACCTGGCTCAAGCGACGCGCGTTGCGCAATCAAAAGAGCGGCGGCTCGCGGACCTTCCTCGCCTGCGAGGCCGGGCGGGTGGCCGCCTACTACGCCTTGGCGTCGAGTGCCGTGGCCACGGGACTGGCAACCGGCCGGCTCCGGCGCAACGT
>JBGSTR010000223.1:0-3489 GCA_041736365.1 Chromatiaceae bacterium
CCGCACGCCAAGTCGCCGGGTGCCGTTCGGCGACCTCCGCTCGCTGGTCGGCTTCGACGCCTATGACCGTCTGTTGGAAGGCTATGCGTCGGATACGGCCCTCGGCGCCCCTCGGCCAAAGAGGTAGGTTGGCGGTGAGCAAAGCGAAGCCCAACATCTCCTGCCGCCGAGCCGTTTTGGTTCGTGCCTCACCCGCAACCTACGTAACCTTCGTGACAAGGTCTCAACCCGGCGCCGGCGGAGTCGCCTGAGATCATGTCGGACAAGAGTTTTCTTAAGGATCTGATCCTGCTGCGCAACGACCCTGCAAAGGTCGGCGTGGTGCGCGACGCGGCGTTGTGCGGCGACGTTGACGCGCTATACGCGATGGGTCTCATCTACGCGGAAGGCCGCGGAGTCGAGATCGATCTCGCGCAAGCGCATTACTGGCTGTCGCTGGCGATCGCCCGGGGCGACCGTGACGCGGATCAGTTGCGCAATTGGGTCGGCAGCCAAATGACCGACGAGGAATATGCGGCCGCAAAGCGCCTGCGTGACGGGCCGGGGTTGAGCCTGGTATCGGACCCGGCCAAGGAATAGCGCCGGCGATCCGGCTGTTTCTAGCGCCATTAAGCGATAAAAATGGTGCGTTCCGCGAGTCGCGATCTTTTGCGGACCGCGATTCGCATCTCTCCGACGAGAAGTCTCCCGATGCTGTTCCAATCGCAAATCTTCCTGCTGGTCTTCCTGCCCCTGACCCTCGCCGGCTTTTACCTCGCGGCGAGATTCGAGGACCGGGTCGGGCTGGGTACGCGCAAATGGCTGCTGCTCGCCGCCTCGCTTTGGTTCTACGGCTACTGGGACGTGCGTCTGCTGCCGTTGCTGGTGGCCTCCATCGTGTCAAACTGGTTGTTCTCCCGGCTCTATTCCGCGCACGGGCGCTATCTGCTGACCCTGGGCGTGATCCTGAATCTGCTCCTGCTGGGCGTCTTCAAATACGCGAACTTCTTCGCCGACACCCTGGCCTTCCTGTTCGGAACCACCCATGATCGCTGGGACATCGTCCTACCACTTGGGATCAGCTTTTTCACCTTCCAGCAGATCTCGTACCTGGTGGACCTCCGCCGCGGGCGGGCCCCGATCTATTCCCTGCTGGACTATGCGCTCTATATCTCCTTCTTCCCCCAGCTCATCGCCGGCCCAATCGTCAGGCACCACGAGCTCATCGGGCAGTTTCCTCTGGACCCCTTTCGCCCCGGGCTCGGCGAGCGCATGGGCCGCGGGCTGACCCTGCTGGTGATCGGCCTAGTCAAGAAGGTGTTCCTGGCCGACCCCCTCGGGGTGATTGCCAACCCCCTGTTCACCAGCGCGGACAGCGGAACCCTGCTGAATTTCGGGGAGTCCTGGACTGCCACCTTCGCCTATACGTTTCAGCTCTATTTTGACTTTTCGAGCTACTCGGACATGGCGTTGGGAATGGGGCTGATGTTCGGGTTTACGTTGCCGCTCAACTTCGATTCACCCTACAAGGCCACCTCGATCCGGGATCTTTGGCGACGCTGGCATATGACCCTGACCCGGTTTCTGCGCGATTACGTTTACACTCCGGTCGGTCTCAGCCTGCCCCGGAAAGACAAGGTCCTGCGGGAGACCCTGGCCACCATGGTGGCGATGACACTGATCGGGGCCTGGCACGGCGCGGCCTGGTCCTACGTGGTCTTCGGGGCGCTGCAAGGTGCGGCGCTGGTCGTGGACCAGACCTGGGTCCGGCTGCGCCTGCGCCTGCCGAGCCTGCTCGGCTGGTTTCTGACCTTCATGTTCTTCGCGGTGTCGCTGGTTCTGTTCCGCTCGGAAGACTTCGCGGTCACCGGGCACATGTGGGCGGCGATGTTCGGCGCGAGCGGGTTTGGTCTCCAGGTTGCGGACTTGGGGAGCAACGAATTCCTGCTCATCGCGGTGGCGGCGCTGATCGCCTTCCTCGCACCCAATAGCCAGACCATCGCGCTGGAGCGACTGGAGCCGCGTCGACTCGCGGCCGTGGTCGCCGCGCTTGGTCTGGTGGCCGTGCTGGTCGAGATCGGCGCCGGCCGGAATGTCGAATTCATCTACTTTCAGTTCTGAAGACTCATGAGCTGGAAACGCTACGTTCAGACCCTGCTTGCGACGGCGCTGCTGTCCGCTCTATTGCTCTACGCGTGGATCCTGCTGGTCGACCCCTACGACGACGTCTGGTTCTCGCCGCCATTGGTGCGCGAGCCGGTCAGCAAGAACCAGCGCTTCTCCTACCCCGCGATCGCGCGCAATCCGAGATTCGACAGCCTGATCGTGGGTACCTCCAGCGTGCGGCTGCTGAGCCCGGCGGAGCTGGATCCCTTGCTCGGTGCCTCGTTCGCCAATCTCGCCATGGACGCGGCAACGCCCTACGAGCAGGCCCAGATGCTCGCATTGTTCGTGCGCCACCATCCGCGGGTGCGTTACGCCTTCCTCGGCATCGACGATCACGCTTGGTGCGACCCCTCTCGCGTCTACAAGCAGTTCACCGAGCGGCCCTTTCCGGCCTGGATGTACGACGAGGACAAGTGGAACGACCTGCTCTACCTGTTCAATTCGGCGAGCGTGGATCAGGCCTGGAGGCAGTTTCAGAACCTGCTGGGTCTGCGGGAGCCCCGCTTCGGTCGCGACGGCTACAGCGTCTTCGTGCCGCCCGAGTCGGCGTACGATCTCGACAAGGTCAGACGAGGGATCTACGGGGGCGTATCGCCCGTCGTAAAGGCGGCGGTCGAGCCGCCCTACCAGCCGACGGCGGACGATTTGGCGGGCTGGGTCTTTCCGAATATCCCGGGGCTCGGGGAGATGCTGGCAATGTTGCCGGAGGAGACCACCAAGGTGCTGATCTTTCCCCCCTACCACCAGTACCGCATGCCCGTGCCCGGCACCGAGCAGGACGCCATGTACGCCGCTTGCAAGGACCGGGTCATGCGCACGGCGAGCCGTTTCCCGAACACCCTGGTCATGGATTTCATGATCCGCTCGAGCGTCACCTTGGAGGACACCAACTACTGGGACCCGGAGCACTATCGCGTCGGCGTGGCGTCCCTTATCGCCGAGTCGGTCGTGGGTGCGCTGAGGAACGACACCGCGGACAGCGGGCTGTACCGCATACTGGCCCGGACCGGCGGCAGCGTAGCGCCAGGGGGTCCGGCTAAACGGGAAGTCACTGTGCTCGAAAGTGGGGTCGATCGGGGTTCGCCCGCCAATCGGGACGTGCGCGCAAGCGCCGGACCGCCTCGCGAGTAAGCACTCCGGACCGCCCCGTCCGTTATCTTCGCGCTCGCCAATCGGGGTCTTCGCGTCAGGCGCGGATCGCGGCGCCGTTGTCGTCGAACCACCCGCCCGCCCCCATCTCGCGCTCATGGATGCATTCAGTCCCGCCACGCTGCTCTGGTTCGAGCAGAACTTTCGGGCACCGACCCCGGCCCAGGCGCGCGGCTGGCCGGTCATCGCCGCGGG
>JBGSTR010000243.1:0-4926 GCA_041736365.1 Chromatiaceae bacterium
GGACGGCGACGACCTGGACCTGGCACTGGTGGACGCGCACAAGCGGGTCGCCGGATCGGTGGTCGGCCTCCCCGGCAGCCGCAGCATTACCAATGCGGATCTGCTGGGGCTCGAGTGCGACGTGCTGATCCCGGCGGCACTGGGCGGTCAGATTCACGCCGGCAACGCCGAGCGTATCCGGGCGCGCTTGGTGGTGGAGGCCGCGAACCGGCCCATTACACCGGAAGCGGACGACCTGTTGGCGGCGCGCGGCGTGCTGGTCCTGCCGGACATTCTGGCCAATGCCGGCGGCGTGACGGTGAGCTACTACGAATGGGTCCAGAACATCGAGCACCATAGCTGGCCGCTCGACGAGATCAACGGCCGGCTGCGTTGGCGGATGCACGACGCCACCGACCGTGTGGTTGCCCGTTGGCGCGGTCTTCCGGCGAACGACGCATCGGAAGCCGGCTGCAACGATCTGCGCACCGCTGCCATGGTCGAGGCGCTGGACCGCCTTGCGCGCGTGACCATTCAGCGCGGAATTTGGCCATAGGACGCGCTCCGGCGATTGATCTGGGCGGGCTGCTGCGGCCGTGTATCCGGCCATCGGTCCATCTCGTCACGTGCCGACACGCCCAGGCGCTCCGGCCCCGCATCCTGGACAGTTGTTGACCGAATTGGGTGTTGGGTGTAAGAAAGGGCGCGCTTTCGCAAGTCTGTCGTGCGCGCAATCACCAGGGAAACGCTGATTTTAAGCGTTTCCCGTCCGGGCCAGGGATGGCCCGGCATTTTCGAGCACCTTAAGGGCTTGAAAATGGAGCGCTCCGAGGGACGCGCCTCTCGGAGCGCGAGCGGATTAAATGCCAGGACCGCAGTTAATCCGCGTTTCACTAGATTTCCAAACGCGATTCAGAAGAGAAATCACACAGCCCTGGAGGAACTCCCGCAGTGTCACGTATTCCCACGAAGTCCCTTTCGGTCCTTTCGCTGACCGCCCTGATGGCCCTTGGCACCTACGCCCCGGTCAGCCAGGCATTCAACTTCGGCAACATGATGAATCCAAACCGCTGGTTTGGCGGCAACAACCACGATCGCTACAACGATGACTACTACGATGAAGGCCCGTACGGATACGGCGGTGGCCCTTGGGGCGGCGGCGGTCCTTACGGATACGGCGCACCCTACGGGGGCTACGGTGCACCCTACGGGGGCTATGGGGCCCCCGGATACTATGGCGCACCCGGCGTAGCGCCCGTCCCGGCACCCGCACCGGCCGCGGCGGCGCCGACCCAATCATCCGGCGCGAGCGCGAGCGCGAGCGCAAGCGAGAGCGAGATCCAGTCCCTGAAGCGACGCATCGAAGAGCTGGAGTCCACCCGGCAGCCCAATCAGGCCCCTCCGTCCGGCCAAGCTCAGCCGCCGCAATCCTCCGACTGGCCTTCGGCCCCTGCGTTCCGCCCGATGAACCAGTACTAACGCCCATCCGCGGCGCTTCACGCGAGAAGGCCAAGGCCCCGGTTGGGTCTTGGCCTTTTTCGTAGTCCTCAGCCTCCGAGCGGCCTGCGCTCTCGGCGGCTCTTCCTAGCCTAAATCGGCCCCGCGAGCTTCGAGCAGCTCTCGCAGTAGGGACCGGTGACAGCGCGCTTCGTCCTCGCAATAGCAGCCCACGGCGAAGTTGGCGTGATGCGATAGCGCGGCCAACAGATCCAAATCTCGGCGCGCCTCCGGCGCCTTCATCTCCGCCAGAAAGCGTCGCTTGAACAGCCGCCACGACTGCTCGTCCTTCGGTGAGGCTTCCTTCAGCAGTGCCTCGCTCGGCGCGAGGTTCGGAAACCAAACGTCGTAGAGGTTCCGGCTGGCGTATTCGGCCTTCGGCACGCCCCGCGGGGGACGCCGGACGGTCCCGATCCGGAGGCCCTCGGTCTCATGCCGCGGGCTGCCGAGTCTGACGATGCGTACGGTCATTGTTGGATTCGTCTGCAGGCTTGCGCCGGGTTGCCGCCGTATAGCGGTCAGTATCGTAGCTCTCCCGTCCAACTCCCCCCCATTCGAAAAAAAAGAATCCCGCCGCCTTTCCTCGCGGATCGCCTTTTGGCGCGACCTCGAATTGCTGTTCAGGTCTCGGTACCCGGCGCATCGCGGATGCAATAGTGCGTTACAGCGCCCGGTGTCCAACGGGCGGGGCAATCCGCGGCACGGGGCTCTCCAATTCGAAGAATCGAGCTCGTCGGGGGCGGCGACATGGCTACGTGATGGCGACTACTGCGCATGGAAATCTTCTTGGCTTGGATTTGGCTGTCGGACTGCCGCAGTCCCGACTGGCTTTCGCCGTTGTGACCGTTTTGGTTACCGCTCCTGTACTTGCTGTCGAGCTGGAAGCGCCCGCGACCGAGGCATCTACACCTGCCCCGGGGCTCAGCTATGTCCTTAGCCTTGACGCGGCTCTCGGCGGCTTCATTACCCGCGGTACCAACTTCGGTGCCGGCCGGTTCGATCTGCGCAACGACGAATTTGTCGCGAATACCGAATGGGGCGAGGGCTATATCAAGCCCGGGGTCAGCGCCGAGTACGACACGCAACATACCGGTACCCTCTACGGCGGACTTTCGGCCGTGGGCTCTGCGACCCGCGGCGATGGCGACGCGGCCGGATACACCCACTCCGGCGACGGCAACGCCGCGATCGAGACCGCCTTCCTCGGCTGGCGCTCCGGCGCGCTCACCGACGCTTGGGCAGAGGATGCGCTGGACCTCTCCTACGGCGCCCAAGAGTTTGCGGTGGGCGACGGCTTCCTGATCCAGGACGGCAACCTCGACCAGTTCAGCAAGGGCGCCTATTGGCTGGCGCCGCGTCATGCATTTCGCCGGGCGGGTCTGGTGCGCTTCAACACGGAGCCGGTACGCGCGGACATTTTTTATCTGGAATCGGACCGGGATCACGACGACACCGCCGTCGCCGGCATTAACTTGGAATGGCAAGCCTCCGGTACCGCCGGCCTGATGTTCTTTCACGTCGTCGACTCCGGAGAGCCCAATGTATTCGGGCCGCGCGATGGCATGGACGTGATCAGCGTGCGACTCGACGAGGTGAGCATGGACGCGATTCCCAACCTCTCCTTGTGGGCGGAGTACGTGAGTGAGCAGGGCAGCGGCCGGGATGGCCGAATCGACGCGGCGGCGGGCTACCTGGAGGGCCGCTATCAATTCAGCGGGTGGCCCTGGTCCCCGTCCCTAAGCTATCGCTACGCGCGCTTCTCTGGCGATTCGAACCGGGAGGACGACACGCGGAAGGACTTCGACCCCTTCTTCTACGGTTGGAGTCGCGGCTGGGGAACCTGGTTTCAGGGCGAGGTCACGGGCGAATACCTGCTGTTCAACAGCAACCAGGTCAACCACATGCTGCACCTTTCGCTACAACCCTCCGAGTCTCTGACCGTCGGCGCCATCGCTTACCGATTCAGCCTGGATACGAACGACTACTACGGAACCCCGGTGTCCGACCGGCACTTCGACGATGAGCTCGATCTTTACCTGGACTGGAGCATCAACGATCGCTGGTCGATCAGCGCCGCCTACGGGATCGCCGTGCCCGGCACGGCCGCAAAGGAGGTGTTCGGCGACCGCTCGTTCCAGGTCGCCGAGCTGGCCGTCTACCTGAGCTTCTAAGGCGCAAGCGCATCCAACACGGAAGTCGCCACCATGTCGATTCGCACCAAGGTTATTGCACTCGTACTGACGTTGGTTTTCGCGTACGTGGCCGTGCTGTACGGCGCCGGTCGGTGGGTGATCTATCCGCGCTTCGTGGAGCTCGAGAACGACGAGGCACATACGAACGTCGAGCGCGCGGTCCAGGCGCTGCAGCGCGAGGTCGAGCTGCTGATCCCGTCGGTGAACGACTGGGCGGCGTGGGATGACAGCTATGACTACGTGCAGGACCGGAACCCGGCATACGTGGAAGAGAACCTGACGTTTGAGTCGATGCGTGGGGTGCAAATCGATCTCCTGGCGCTTTACGACGCCGCGGGCGAGCTGATCTGGGGCGGGGCGTACGACCCCGTCACCAAGCGACCCCTCGACCTGAAAGCGCTACTTCAAGCGCGGCTTCCGGCCGGTGATTTTCTGTTGCGCGCGGCCGCCGCCGGACACTCATTGGCCGGGATCCTCCAGACTTCAGCGGGTCCAATCGTGCTGGTCGTCAAGCCGGTGCTGCGCACCGGCGGGGGGGGGCCGCCCAAGGGAGCGATTCTGATGGGGCGCGTACTGGATTCCGCTGCACTTTCGCGGTTGGCGGATCAGGCTCAGGTCAATCTGCGCGTCTCCGCCGTTGCGCCCGACTATCAAACGCAGGGCGAGAGGCACCGCGACGGCAGTCTAACCCACACGGCGGTGAGTCTGAGCAAGACGGAAAACGAGACCTTTGGGGAGACGGTGGTCTTGGATGTTCGCGCGGATCCGGCGCTCCGATTGACGGTCACTACGCCGCGCGGGATCACCGCCAATGGCCGCGAGGCCCTGAGTATCGCGAGTCAGACACTCGGGATCATGGCCGCTCTGTTGGTTCTGCTCTTCCTCATCGGCGTGCGCCGGATGGTGCTCGACCCGCTCGCGCGCCTGACCGCGCACGCCACGGCCATCGGTACCGGGAACGAGCTGGCAGTCGATCACGGGTGCACGCGCAACGATGAGATCGGCGTGCTCGGCAGGGAATTCGATCGCATGGTCGAGCGCCTCGCCGAGGCCCGCCATAAGCTCTTGGAGCAGTCCTATCGGGTTGGTGTCGCGGAGAGCGCCAGCGGGGTCCTGCACAACATCGGCAACGCGATCACCCCGCTCGGCGTGAAGCTCGGCAATCTCAAGGAATCACTGCGCAATGCCCCGGTCGAGGAGATCGATCTGGCCACGGGAGAGCTCGCGGCCCCGACCACCGGCCCGGAGCGGCGCGCGG
>JBGSTR010000265.1:0-2729 GCA_041736365.1 Chromatiaceae bacterium
ATCGGCGAGCGATTCGCGGCGGCGCTCGCGCTCGCGGAAGATCCGCAAGCGATCGCCTCCGCGCGTGCTCTCATGGTCGCCAATCGGGCACGTCGCGAGCTGATGTGCCTAAAGCTTGAGATCCTTGGGGGCGTGGAATCGCCCAAGGAGCTCGCGCAGCAACGCCTTGAGCTCCAGGTATCCCGTTTGGTCGAGCACATGGGCGAAGGCGATCCAGACCCGTTGAGCGGCGCTGCCGAGCTGCTCAACGACTGGTATCTGTGCGGTCCGGCGCCGGCGAGCGACGATCTCCAGAAGCGCTTTGAGCGGGCTCGAACGGCATTGATAGCGCCGCAGCCGGACCCGACCTCCCGGGCATAGACGAGCCGCACCGAGCACGAAGGTCCGCTGCAGGTCCACTCGGCGCCGCAGCAACGGTCTCGACGGAGTCTTTTATGTCCGAGGTTTTTGAGAGTGCCGAGGCCGCCGAGGCCGCCTTCTATTCGGCCTTCAGCGCAACCGACGTGGATGCGATGGATCAGGTTTGGCGCAACGGCGACGACACGGTCTGCATCCATCCCGGCGGCGGCCTGTTGCGAGGAAAGGCGGAGGTCATGCAGAGTTGGGCCGAGATCCTGAACGGGGCGACCCCGCCGCGGATCGAGTATCGCTTGCTCAGCGTCATCGAGGCCCCCAGCGTGCGCGTACATCTGGTGGAGGAGCTGATTCGCACCGGCGGCCAACCGGATGCGAAGCCGAATCGGGTCGTCGCGACCAATGTCTATATTCGCGAGTCGGGGAGTTGGTGGTTGAGCACGCATCATGCGTCGCTTCCACTCCTCGCCAGGAGCGGTGTCGAAGGCCGCGGCCGCCAGCTACACTGACCCGTCGCGGCTCTCCTTGATCGTCAATCCACTCCGCCCCGCTCGATCTTGACGCACAGCACGTCGCAGCCGAGATCGCGAAGCACCGAGCGCGCCGTGGACCCGAACAGACCCATGAGCCCATGACGTCCGTGGCTGCCGACCACCACGAGATCCGCCGACACTTCGGCGGCGGTTTCATCGATGACCGGGCCGGTCGGTCCCACGCGCAGCAGGCAATCGCCGACCGGAACATCGAGCCGTTGTCCGAGTGCCTCGAGCTGGCGCCGGGCCAGGGCCATCAGCTCCTCCTCGAGCTCCAAATCCACGGGCATGGAGACGTTGTCGGAGTAGCCCAGCGGCAGGTATTCCATGGCCGGCGGCACATGCTCGACGACATGCAGCAACGTCAGCCGGGCGCCGAAAAACTTACGTAGCTGCTGGGTGCGGGCAATGACCGGCTCGCTCTCGTTCTCGAAATCGACCGCGAGCAAGAGGTGTTTGTAGTCCCCGGTGTCCATTGAAAACCTCATTCTGGTTGGGTTCGGGTTCAATTATATGTGAGCGTGCGATCTGCGACGCCGAGAGCCCGATGAAATGGTCTCCCGGCATTTGCTCGGCTCGCGGTCCGAGAGGCGCGACCCTCGGATCGCTCTATTTTAAAGCGCTTAGCGTGCATATAGATGCCGGGCCATACTGTTCTCGACGGAGCACAAAGTGTCATACGATCAGCCCTCGTCCCCGTTCAATCTCGGTAGCGACATTGCCTACCAGCGCTGGCGGGAACGCCGACTCGACGCCGCGCCGACCACCCTGGCTGAGCTAGTGGTGGAGGTCGACGACCCGCGCGAGCTCACCGCGGCCGAGCACGCGGCGATCCTGGATCGCTGCCGCCGCGCGAACATGGCGATCTATGCCGGCACTAGCGGCGAGGACGCGGACAAGTCGATCCCCGCCCTGCTGGGCGCACGCTTCGGGCTGAATCGGCTCGACCACAATCAGGGCGCCGACGAGGACGCCATCAGCTCCTTGACGGTCCAGGACGACGCCGTTCACAAGGGCTATATCCCCTACTCCAACCGCCCCATCGCGTGGCACACGGACGGCTACTACAACACCTCCGAGCGACAGATCCATGGCCTGCTGCTGCATTGCGTGCACGCCGCCGAGCAGGGTGGCGGAAACGACCTGCTCGATCACGAGATCGTCTATTGCCTGGTGCGCGACCGAAGCCCGGACTACATTCGGGCGCTGATGCACCCGTTGTGCATGACCATCCCAGCGAACCGTTCCGAGGGCACGGAGCTGCGCCCGGATCAGCCGGGGCCGGTGTTCGCGGTGCGCCCGGACGGCACACTGCACATGCGCTACACGGACCGCAGCCGGAGCATCGTGTGGCGCGACGATCCGCTGACCACCGAGGCCGTCGCCTGCCTCAAGGGCATCCTCCACGGCGAGTCGCCCTGGCACCTCTCCGGCCGCCTCGAGCCCGGCTGGGGCCTGATCGCCAACAACACCCTGCATACCCGCACGGGCTTCACCGACGGTGCGGTTCCGCGGCTGCTGTATCGGGCGCGCTACTACGATCGGATCGAGAAGACATGAGCCGAGTGGAGTCGGGGCGCAAGCACAGTCTCGTGGAAGTCGCGCAAGCCCTTGCGACCGCGAGCTTGGCGGGGCGCGATACGCATGATCCTAGAAAGAGCAGTTGGACGGCCGTCAGGGTGCGTCCCGCGTGGTGTCCAACAAGGCACAACGACGCGAAATAGTCATTCTATTCCAAGGAGTTGTAACGCAGCCGGGCGCCGCGCGGGGCGTGCCCCGGCGGCCGTAGCGCCGTTCACCCAAAGGGTGCCTCCCGAGTTGCTGCTGAACTTCGAGAACCTC
>JBGSTR010000285.1:0-6806 GCA_041736365.1 Chromatiaceae bacterium
GGCCGGGTCTCGACGCGATCGCGCGGGAAGCCGGTCCAGATGGTCCGCCCGTCGACCTCCAGCGCGGCCCAGAACCAGCGGCGTCCATCGTCCGCGAGGCTGGTGACGAACTGGACCGGGTGACCGAGCCGGACCTCCAGCGCCGCGTCGACCCTGGACAGAAAGGGAAAAAAGTAGGCGTGCGTGTCCTCGAGCGGCGCGCTGTCGGACAGGCGCACATCGTATTCGCGTGCGAGCTTCGTTCGATAATCGTCATCGAGCTCGGCGGGCAGCTGCGCCAGGGTACGGGCGGAGAGCACCAGGATACCGGCGAGATCCGACGCGGAACGTTCCACCACCGGGGTAAGCGCATAGTGGACGACCGCGAAGAAGGTCACGAAAGCGAACAGCCCGAAGGCGAAGAACAGGGTCAGCACCGCGCGCCCGAACAGGGTGCTCGGAAGCAGGCGCCGGAGCCTTCCGATCATGAATCGCCCGCGGGGGTAAACATGTAGCCCTTGCCCCACACGGTGCGTATGTAGCGCGGGTGCTTGGTGTCGGGCTCGAGCTTGGAGCGCAGCCGGGCAATCTGTACGTCGATGCTGCGATCGAAGGGCGAACGCTCGTAGCCCTTGAGCAGATCGAGCAAGCGGTCGCGGTCGAGCACGCGGTCTGGGCGCTCGGCGAGGATCCGCAGCAGCTCGAACTCGCCCGAGGTCAGGGTGATGGGCGTGCCGGCTTGCTGTAGCTCGCGCAACCCGAGGTCCAGCCGATAGGGACCGAATTCGATATAGGAGCCGTCTTCGGCGCTCGCTTCCTCGTCGCTGGGTGTACGTCGGCGCAGCACGGCGCGAATGCGCGCCAGGAGCTCGCGGGGATTGAACGGCTTGGACAGGTAGTCGTCGGCGCCTACCTCCAGACCGACGATCCGGTCGATATCCTCGCCGCGGGCCGACAGCATGATGATCGGTACATCGGTGCCGCTCCGCAGCCGGCGCGCCAGCGCCAGTCCGTCTTCGCCGGGGAGCATCAGATCCAGTATGACCAGGTCCGGCGCGTGCTCGGCGAGCCAGGCATCCATTGCCTTGCCGTCTTCGACCCCAGCGACCTCGAAGCCGGCGCGCGTGAGGTAGTCGGCCAACAGCCCGCGCAAGGCGGAGTCGTCGTCGACGACGAGGATTCGTGTCGTTTGGTCGGCCATTTTTCTTCGATTTTGCGAGCGCCGGCGGACGTGCCCTGGGGTTACATCTTGTTACAAATTTACCATATTAGGAAATACTTCTTTAACGGACCTCATGCAAACTGGAGCTCGACTGGAAGACTTGGCTAAGGGCAACGTCCCGTTCATAGCCTGAGAGTCTTGGAGCAGTAATCGAGTAGACCACGGATTCTAGAGGTACCAACATGAGCTTCGACGCACTTACGATCACGGGCATCTTCTCCGCCATCTTAAGCGGCGGCTTCTTGATCGCTCTGGCGAGCCGCAACGATACCCGCGACAGACAAGGCGATCGCTGAAGTCGGTTCCGGCCAAGGGGTTGCCACTGGAGATCGATTCTCCGGCTCGGCAACCGGCATCTCGGTCTCTTTCGACGGTGCCGAACCGCGCACCACATTGACGGTGGGCGATCCTTGCATTCGGTCGCGGGTCTTCCCGGCGGTCGATCGATCGTCCCCGGACGATTCCCGGCAGCAAGCCACTTTGGTCGCCGCGGCAGATACACACCCTGCCGTTGCGGCCATTTTTTTCATCGGATATTGGGCCAAGCCCGAGCCGGCGGCGCTAGTCGAGTGCGGCGAGCGATCGGCCTCGCCGATCCGCTTCGGCTTTCGGGCGCAAGCATTGCCCGCGCAAGCCGCGGCGGTCGCCGGGAACCGCAAGGGCTACGGCTTTGGGGTCGCCGTCGGCGTGCGGGAGTTCGCGACATCCGTCGGACCGCTGAGCAGGTGTAACGTCTCCTCCAGTCCGGCGCAAACCTCCCGAGTGATCGCTCGCAAATCCGGTACCCAGTCCGGTCCCGGCGACTGTGCATTCGACATGGCGTCAAATGGCTCCGACAAAGGGGCCGTCAGCGAGTCCTCGGGGAGGCCGAGCAGCCCCAGATCGGTACCCGTCAGGTGCTTCAAGTGGATGCCGCGTGTCATCGTCGTCTAGATGGCCTGCGTTGTGTGTGCTTGGCAGACGCCCCCGAGCGGCCCGATTCGAGAAGCCGCGGGCAACGAGCGACGACGCGCTTGGGCAGACATCGTGGGCGGTTCGCCGGCTTAGTAAGTCAGGATCTTCGGCGCGGCGGCGGCTTGCGCGATCCAATCCTCGATCGCCGTCAGCGCCGGCGGTTTGCCGGTAATCTTGTCCCGCTCGTTGAGCGCGATGATCTTGGCGTGGAGATTGTCCGCCCGGCGAGTCGCCAGCTCCTTAACCGTGTCTACCCCGACCAGCTCCAGCAGATCCGAGTACACGCCCGACACACCCTTGATGCGCGCGAGATCGGCGCGATTGGCCAACTTCAGGATCTCGGCCGCGGCGCAGCCGCATTCGCTCGCCAGCGCCTTGCGCTGTGCCGGCGTGGCCGCGGACTCGACCAGCCGCTCGTTGTCCTTGATTCCCTTTTCGGTCAGTTTCGCGATGATGGCAGGGGTGATGCCTTTGATCTCTTTGATGGGCGTCGTCATGGATTTTCCTTAGGTGGAGGCGCTCGGTGTGGTGCAGGTGTTTATTCGCCTGGAATAGCCGGCACCGATAATAGGGCAACTTCGGGGTAGGATGCGAGACTGTGGATTGGGCCGTAACGAGACGCTGATCAATTGCTTCCCGGCATTTGATCGATTCGCGATCCGAGAGGCGCGACTCCCGGACCGCTCCATCGTCAAGCGCCTAAGCCGGTGGAAGGTGCCGGGCCATCTTGACCCGGACGGGAACGTTCCAGCCGGGCGGGATTTGACAGCCGCCAAGCCCGTTCCTAGCATCCGCCATCCTATTCGCCGACTCGGATTGATCATGCCCAAGCTCACACCGCTGCAATGGCTCCTGTTCGCCGTATTCTTCGCCTTCTACGGGCTTGCCGTCTTCGCCCTGACCCGCGACTACTATGTCCGGCATCCGGTGCGAGTCGCTCCGGCCCGGGTGCCCGCCGCGCCGCACGGCATGGCGTCCCCCGATGGACGGATGCCCTCGGCATCGGCCGTGGAGAGTTTCAGCAGCGTGCCGGAGACCATCACCGAGACCAACCCGACCCTGTTGCGGCAGCGCGCGGAGGCGCTCTTCGGCCAGCAGCAATACGCCGAGGCGGTTACCCTGTACCGGCGGATCCTCGAGCTGGCGCCCGATGATATCGAGGCCTACAACGATCTCGGTTTGGCGCTGCACTATCAAGGAGACTCAACACGAGCGCTCGAGGTGCTGCGAGAGGGTTCGAAGAAGGGTGCCGACTTCCAGCGCGTCTGGCTTACGCTAGGCTTTGTGGCCCTCCAGGCCGGCGACGAGACACAAGCTCGCGAGGCACTCGAGCGTGCGCGCTCCCTCGGATCGGACAACGAGATCGGCCAGGAGGCCGCGCGGCTGATCGGTCTGCTTAAGCAGTAGCGGCGTTTCGGGTTCGCGTTTCCGGAGCTCGAATCGCGGTCGCGCGGCTGGAGCGGCTCCGATATTCGGCTGGCGGCAAGGTCGCCGATGGTACCGGGATGTGGTCGAAGGTGCCCCCACCGCCGTTGCCGCACCCTACCCGGCGCATTTGCGCTCCACACGCGGGGCTGGACGCTTCGCGAGGCTTCCGAGGCAACCATGAAGGGCGAAACTGCGGACTGGAGAGACCTGTTTCCGACGCTCGCGGAAGGCGACCGCACCAGCCAGGACGTGCTTGATGCCGCCGGACTTGCAGCCCTGCCGGCCAACCAGGCGGTATTTCACGGCGGGTCGGAGTGCGGCAGCTATCTGCTGGTGTTGTCGGGCAGCGTGCGCGTGCAGGTCTTGGGCGAGGGCGGCAGGGAGGCGGTACTCTATCGCGTGGTCGCGGGTGAGTCCTGCGTGCTCACCACTTGCTGCATGCTCTCGGGCGACCACTACCCGGCGGAGGCGTTCACCGAGACCCCGGTGCGCGCCTTGCTCGTAGCCAAGCCCGCGTTCGATCGTGCGCTGGAGACCGCGCCCGCTTTTCGCCGTTTCGTCTTCGCCAACCTGGGCCTGCGCATTGCCCAGGTGATCGAGCGGATCGAAGAAGTCACATTCCGGCCAATCGAACGCAGGCTCGCTGCCTATCTGTTGTCTCACAACGACGGGGCCGGGGCGATTCGAGCCACCCACCAAGAGATCGCCGTGGAGCTCGGTACCGCTCGCGAGGTGGTCTCGCGACATCTCAAGCGCTTGGAGTCCGCCGGCCTGGTGCGGCTGGGACGCTCCGCGGTAACCTTGCTCGACCCGCAAGGGCTGCGGCACTTGGCAGACGCCGCTATGTGACCAAGTTACTGAAGCAGATTGCGCGCGGGCGCAGTCTGCAACGGTCGGCGCCGCTAGGGAGACGCGACTCTCGGACCACTCCATTTTCTTCTCGCTTGAGGCGACATGAAAATGCCGGGCCATCCCTGGCCCGGACCGGAAACGCGATCAATCAGCGTTTCCTTAGCGGGCGCAAGTTTCAAGCAACCCATCGGAGTTTTCGCTATGCAAACCAACACCGGAACGATTGACCGCGGCCTGCGTATCGCCGTTGGCCTCACGCTGATCGCGCTCGCGGCTACCAGTACCATCGGAGTCTGGGGCTGGATCGGCGTCGTGCCCTTGGCCACCGGCCTCATCGGATGGTGCCCGGCCTACAAATTGATCGGGGTCAACACCTGTAAGTCGTAAGTCGCGCTGAGCCTCAGCGGGCTTCCGACCGGCAAGGTCGGAGCAAGCAACCGGGGTCGGCTTCGGCCGGCCCCGGCCCCGGAATTGCCAACGCCATCGATCCACCGCACGCGAGAAAACCTAAAGCTTCTTCCGCCATCCGCACCCGGAATCCTAGAAACGACGCTACCGCGCGTTGAGCTCTTCCGCATTCGATCTCTTCATTTGGTCTGAGCGACGATTGAGCCTCGATCACGGCTACACCGAGCACATCCGGTTGCGCCTTGCGCGGCAATCCCCCCCGGGCTACCCTCGCCACGTCCCATTGCGGGGCATTCGAAGTCCCACCCGTAAGTCGGCATTCTCCAAATGAAATGGCGCGATAGAAGACAAAGCTCGAACGTAGAAGACAGAAGAAGCAGCACGGGCTCCGGTGGCGGGGGTGGCGGCGGCATGCCATCCCTCGGGACGATGCTTTTCCTGTGGCCGATGATCAAGCCGTTGCTGCGCTCCAAGCTCGGCCTTGCGGTCATTGGCATCGGCGCCGTCGCCTATTTCGGCGGATTCCTAAACTTCTCGCCCCTCGGAGGCGGCAGATCGCAACCCGTCGATCAGCAGGCGGACGACGAGCAGGCGGCATTCGTGAGGACGGTGTTGGCGGATACCGAGACCGTGTGGGACGGGGTCTTTGCCCAGGCCGGCCGGCGCTATCCGCCACCGACTTTGGTGCTGTATCGAGGCTCCACCGTTAGCGGATGCGGGCCGGCGAGCTCGGGTATGGGGCCCTTCTACTGCCCCGAGGACGAAAAGGTCTATGTCGACCTCGGTTTCTTCGACGAGATGAAGCACGAATTCGGCGCGGGCGGCGATTTCGCCCATGCCTACGTACTGGCGCATGAGGTCGGTCACCACGTTCAGAAGCTGGAAGGGACCCTCGACCAAGTGCAAACGGCGAAGCAGCAGGCCTGGGGCGAGGCGGATAAGAACGACCTACAGGTGCGACTAGAGCTGCAGGCGGATTGCTATGCCGGTATCTGGGCCAACCACGCCAACAAGCAATTCAATATGCTGGAGGAAGGCGACCTTGAGGAGGCCCTGACCGCGGCCGCCGCGATTGGCGACGACCGCCTTCAGAAACAGGCGCGAGGGTTCGCCATTCCGCACACCTTCACCCACGGCAGCTCCAAACAGCGCGCGGGCTGGTTCGCCAGAGGCGTCAAGAACGGGAATCTGAGCGACTGCGACACCTTCGGGCGCAGCTAGTCCGGTCCTTGTATAGACGCGGATCCAAATTCCTTCCTGGCACTTGATCCGCTCGTGATCCGAGAGGCGCGACGCTCGCATCGCTCCATTATCAGCTTAAGACGCTTTATAGTCCCGGGCCATCCATGGCCGGTGCGGGAGACGTAGTAGAACTGCGTCGCCAGGTCCGCCAACGACAACGACAGTTGGAATTATCGGCTCACCGTCAATCTGGGCTACTACTTCTGAGATCCGGCGGCAGCGGATGCCCGTCGTCGGTTCCGGGACGCGACCGGCCCGGCTCGCGACGGGCGAGCGCTACGGTGTAGTGGGCACCCTGCTTGAGCTTTTCGTAGTTGCCGAAGACCTCGGTCAGGTTGCGCTTCATGTACTGGCGCAGGCCGTTGATGGTCACCAGATAGAGCCGCCCACCGGGGCGTAGGCGCGCGCGGGCGTCGTGGAGCAGGATCGCGAGCAGCTCCTTGCCGACCTTCGCCGGGACGTTGCTCGCGATCAGATCGAAGCGCAGTGCCGGGTCTATCTGCTCGAACCCGTTGCTCAAGAGCGCCGAGGCATTCGCCAGCCGGTTCCGCCGCGCGTTCTTCTCCGCATAGCCCACGGCGACGAAATCCTTGTCCACCATGAGCGTTCGACCCCGCGGCGCGAGCGCCGCCAGCGCCAGACCGATCGGCCCGTAGCCGCAGCCCAGGTCCAGACAGTCGTCCTCCGGCGCAACCTCCACCTGGTCCAGCAGCAGCGCGGT
>JBGSTR010000293.1:0-6627 GCA_041736365.1 Chromatiaceae bacterium
CTGGCCTCGTCGAACCCGACCAGGGAGACGCCCGGATCCGCTCGCACACGCGCGGCGTATCGCAGCACCCAGCCCACCGCCATCGCGGTCAGGATCACCCACAGGATCGACCGCAGGACGATGCCCTCGCCGATGCCGACCCCGGCCTCCCCGGCCGCGACCCCGATGGAGAAGGGATTGACGGTCGCCGCCATCACCCCGATCGCCGAGCCGACGATGATCATCGCGGCCGTGACCAGGCGGTCGTAGCCGAGCGCGGCCATCAGCGGGATGAAGAGGGCATAGAAGCCGAGTGTCTCGACCGAGAAGCCCATGGTGGTGCCGAGCAGGGAGAACAGCACCATCACGGCGGTGATCAGCAGCCAGCCACGGGTGCGCAGACGGTTGGCCAGCGCCGCCACCGCCACCTCCAGACTGTGGGTGGCGAAGCTGATAGAGATGAAGGCCCCGATCGACATGATGAACACGATCACGCCAATCTGGCCGAACAGACGTCCGATGGTCTGGGTGTCGACGAATCCCGCCACCGGACTCAGCAGGCCATAGATGCCATTGACCGGCGCGAGCACCAACTGTTCGACCCGCTCGCCGAAGGTGAGGGGGGAGTCGATCCGCTGGTAGGTGCCCGGAATTGGGGACCCATCCGCATCGGTGGCGTATTGCCCGGGTGGGATGAAGAGTGCTGCCACCCAGACCAGCAAGGTGACGATCGCCAGCGTCGTCACCGCGCTGGGGAACCGGAAGCCCCCCCGGCGGGCTTGGGGCACGGACAGCTCGCTCAGGCTTTCGTCGGACATGACTGCTTCCGGGAGGGTCAGAACGACCTGCGGACCATCATCCAGATCTCGGTTGCGCTGTAGTCGCTGAGCTCGGTATTTCCCTCGTCGCGGATATAGAGCACCTCGGGGCGCAGGGACCAGTTGGGGGCGAATCCATAGGTCAACCCGCCGCCGAGCTCGTAGATATCGAGGTCGGGACTCAGGGCAAAACCGACCTCGTTGCCCGTGTCGATATTGTCGTGTGAGCCGTTGTGCTCCCACAAGCCGAACAGGAAGGCGCCGAGACGGTCGTTGAAGTCCATGGCCCAATCGATCTGGGCGCCGTAGATGGTTTGATCCCCGCCCTCGCGATCGTGGGTGGCCCACTCGCGACCCCCATTTACGCTGAGGGTCACGGCCGCCCTGCCGTCCATAAACGAATGCGTCCATGCCAGCCATGCCTGGGCGATATCTCGGCTGTTGGAGCGCTCCTCACCGGATGGGTACTCGCGCGCGCGGATCTCGCCCTCGAGCAAAATCTCGTTGTCGGGGTCCAGGGTAAAGCTTCGGTTGGCAAACAGACCGTAGTCCTGGCGGTAGCCGTCCCCACCCCGATAGCTGGCCTGGCCGCGCACGCCGATCGACTGGCTCCCCTTCGCGAGCGACTGAATCACGGCCGCGTTCCACCGCAGGTCCGAGTCGTCGCGCCGATTGGTATCGTCATAGTATCGATACTGATAGTCGAGGCCGCCGTCGATCGCAAAGTCGTCGCCCAGGATGTAGCCCAGTCCGGCGCCGACGCGGGCCTCCCAGAACCAATCGCGCGCGGGATCGCCGCCTAGGGCGTTGGTGGTACGGGTGACGTTCTCGCGGTAGTAGCCGCCCCCGGTCTCTGCATAGCCGAAAGCGCTCAACCGCTTGCCTTCCCGGTAGCCCTGAGCTGCCTTTGCATAGATCTCGGCCTGTTGGCGCAGGTCCGGCGGCAGGTTGTCGAAGCGCAGGACCTGCTCGAACTCCAGCACGGCCTTGGCGTACTCGCCCTGGTCCAGATAGGCCCGGCCCCGGGCCAGATGGTCCGCGGTCGGATCATCTACGCCCCCAACGACCGGGCCCGCGCTAGGCGGTGTCTCGACGCCGAGGGCAGGTCCGCCGAGCAGCGCGGCTACCAGCACCCAAGGTGCGGCCGGGGAGCGAATCGGGCAATGTAGATTAGTGCTCATTCGGGCCCTCCATCGCGTCTGAATGCCTAAACGCATCTTCGGTCGACTTTGTTTCGGCTCAACGTTGCTTGGCGCGGGCCGGCGCCCCGCGGGAATCAGAATTCTACCGCGTCCCGGATCAGCGGGCAGGTCATGCAGTGACCGCCGCCGCGGCCGCGGCCGAGCTCGGCGCCGACGATGGTGATAACCTCCACCCCTGCCTTGCGCAGCTCGCCGTTGGTCCAGGTGTTGCGATCATAGGCGACGACGACGCCGGGGGAGAGCGCGACCAGGTTGTTGCCGCTGTCCCACTGCGCCCGTTCGGCGGCATAGTGGTCGCCGCCGGTCTCGATGACCCGAAGTTTCTTGAAGCTCAGCGCCTCCGCGACGACGTCGGCGAAGGGCTTCTTCTCCAGGGTCACATCTATGCCGCCGGGCTTGTCGCCCGGCCGCAGCGAGACCGCGTGCACCTGATTCATGATCGGCGCATAGAGCGTGACCAGGTCGCGGTCGGCGAAGGTGAAGACCGTATCCAGGTGCATGGCAGATCGTAGCTTGGGCATCGCCGCGACGATGACCCGCTCGGCGGCACCATTGGCAAAGAGCGACGCGGCGACCTGGCCGACGCCCTGGCGGGAGGTGCGCTCGCTCATCCCGATCAGGACCACGCCATTGCCGATCGGCATGACGTCACCGCCCTCCACGGTCGCCCGCCCGAAGTTCTTGTCCGGATCGCCCCACCAGACTTGAATGCCTGCGTTGGCGAAGGACGGATGGAACTTATAGATCGCGGTGGTCAGTAGGGTCTCCTCCCGGCGCACGGGCCAGAACATCGCGTTGAGGGTGACGCCGCCGTAGATCCAGCAGGTGGTGTCGCGCGTGTACAGGGTGTTTGGCAGCGGGGCCAGCAGATACTCGGAGACGCCGTGGGCCTCGCGTACCAGGGAGAGGTAGCCCGAGGTGCAGTACTCATCGGGCACATCGACCACCGAGACGCCGCCGATCAGGAAGTCCGCCAAGACTCGCGGTTCCAGGCTCTCGAGAAAGGCCCGGGTGCTGTCGATCAGCCCCAGGCCGACGTTGTTCTCGGTCACCTTGCGATCGAGGAGCCATTGCTTAGCCTCGGGGATGGCCACCGTCTCGGCCAGCAGGTTGTGCATCTCCACGACCTCGACGCCCCGGTCGCGCATCTTGAGCATGAAATCGAAATGGTCGCGCTTCGCGTTTTGCACCCAGAGCAGGTCGTCGAAGAGCAGATCGTCGTTGTTGGTGGGTGTGAGACGGGTATGGGCGAGCCCGGGGGCACAGACCATGACCTTGCGCAGGGTGCCGACCTCGGAGTGGACGCCGTAAACCGGTGCGTTGCTGGTTGAATCGCTCATGGCAAGAGTCCTCTGCAATCAGATGGTGATCATTCCAGTCACAAGGCCATAGACGCCGGCCGCCGCGCCGACCACGAACAAGCCAAGCAGGCCCAGCTCGAGCGGGCGAAAGACCGTCTGGCCCTGCTCCCGCCGCGCCAGGATGAACATCAGAGTGCCAGGGGCCAACAGGATGCAGGCGAGCACCAGGTGCTTGAACCCGCCGGACAGGAGCATGAAGAAGGTGTAGACGACCGCGATCGCCGCCCAGGTCATGTCGCGTCCCCGGTCCTTGGAGCCCGTCGCATAGGTCTCGCGGGTCAGTACCAGCTTCAGCGCATAGCCCGCCACCAGGATGTAAGGAATCAGCGTCAGTGCGCTGGTCATCTCCAGCGAGAGGTCGAAGGCGTATTGGGAGAAGATCGTCACGATCAGGAAGCACTGCACCAAGATGTTCGTGATCCACAGTGCCGTGGACGGGACCTGATGCCGGTTCTCGTGGGCGAAGGTCTTGGGCACCAGGCCGTATTTGGCTGCGGAGTAGAGCACCTCCGCGGCCAGCAGCGACCACGCCAGAAAGGCACCGAGCACGGATACGATGAGCCCGGCGCTGACGAACTTGAGTCCCCAGGGGCCCACCACCGACTCTAAGGCACCCGCCATCGACGGCTGACGCAGATCCGCGAGCTCGGGCCGCTCGAGCACGCCATAGGGGAGCAGGGTCACCAGCACCAGCAGACAGAGCACCCCGAGGAATCCCATCACCGTCGCCCAGCCCACGTCCTCGCGCGTCTTGGCATACCGGGAGTAGACGCTGGCGCCCTCGATGCCGATGAAGACGAACACGGTAACGAGCATAGTGCTACGCACCTGGTCGAAGACCTGCGAGCCGCTGTAATCGCCGCCGCCCCAGAAGCTCGCGGCAAACTTGTCGTAGTCGAAGGCGAAGGCCATGAAGGCGATAAACACGAAGATCGGCAGGATCTTCGCGAATGTCACCACCTTGTTGATGAAGGCGGCCTCCTTGATACCCCGCAGGATCGTGAAATGAAAGGCCCACAGGATAACGGACGAGACGACGATGGCCTGGGGCGTATTGCCGTCGCCGAAAATCGGGAAGAACGCCCCCAGCGTCGACTTGATCAGCACGAAATAGGTGGTGTTGCCGAGACAGGTCCCGATCCAGAATCCGAAGGCCGCCACGAACCCCAGATAATGGCCGAAACCCTCCTTGGCATAGGCGAAGATACCGGCGTCGATTTCCGGTTTGCGAACTGCCAGGGATTGAAAAACGAAGGCCAGCATCAGCATGCCGCCGCCCGCGATGAGCCAGGCAATGATGGCGCCGAAAGGACCGGTTGCCGCCCCAAAGCGGGCAGGAAGCGAGAAGATTCCCGCCCCGACCATAGAGCCGACCACCATCGCAGTGAGGGTTAGACGCGAGAACTTTTCCGCCACTTCCATTGCGAAGCTCCTGGCTGAATTTGAATGGAGCGCGGATTTTTATCGCATACGGATAACTCAAATCCGCTTGATTAAACAATCGAAGGCCGGTTACTCGGCGCGAAACGTGTCGAGGCCGGCAGGATGTATAGGCCACGCCGCGAGATTTCTCAAGTGACTATTTCGTTACGGCGATATGTCCGAAGAGTGCTGATCCTTAGGGAAACGCTGATTAAAAGCGTTTCCCGTCCGCGCCAGGGATGGCGCGGCATTTTCGACGGCGCTTAGCCGTTGAAAATGGAGCGGTCCGGGAGTCGCGCCTCTCGGACCGCGAGCCGATTAAATGCCAGGATGGCATTTAATCAGCGTCTCCTTAGCGCATTTAATCCGGACCGGGAAGGGTCCAATCCTCGACGGCTCGACCCATCTCGACACCATGTGGGAAATTGCTGTTCTATTACACCTCCCGTCCGATCCATGGATGGACGGGCATTATCAAGCGCGTTAAGCACTCGATAATAGAGGTGGTCCGCCCCCATCAGACCAACGGCTGCTGCATAACCCTCACCGCCGATGGGTGAGCGACGATGGGCCGTCCGCGAACGATCATATTGGCGTGGGTGAGCGCCGCGCCGAGCAACAGCAGCAGGGCGGAAAAGTATACCCACAATAGGATGACCAGCAGCGAGGCCGCGGCACCGTAGGTGGACGTAATGGCGGTCCCCGCAAGATAAGTTGCGATCCCGTAGCGTCCCGCCGTCAACAAGAGCGCCGTGACCAGAGCGCCCGGCAAAACGTCCCGCCAAGACAGCCGCACGTCGGGCAGCAGCTTAAACAGTGCGGCAATGAATAGCGCCGTGATCAACACGCCGGTGATGCTGCGCGCGGACCCGGAGAGCAGATCCGACTGGACGGTTTGCATGTGACCAAAAAGCTCTTCGGAAGCGAACAGCGCCTGGATAGCGAGGACGGACACGAAATACAGCAATAGACCCAAGCCGATCAACACCGCCACGGTCAAGGCCAACAACCGCGTCCTGACCAATTGCCAGAAAGGCGCGAGACGGTGGAGCTCCCGCTTGGGGCGCACGCCCCAGAACACATTCAGCGAATACCGCAGTTGTCCGAAGACGCTGGTCGCGCCGATCAGGATTGCGGCGACTCCGAGCAGCGTCGGCATCAGACCGGCAGCCTCGACGCGCGACATCAAGATCGCCTGCTCTATCGCGGCGGCAGCCTCCGCACCCATGGTCTCCTTCAGTTGTGCGACGATCTCGCCTTGCGCCGCGCCCTCGCCGAGCACGACACCGATGACCGTGACCGCGATGATCAAGGTCGGCGCCAGCGAGGAGATCGTGAAAAATGCGAGCGCGCCGGCATGCATGAATGCGTTGTGCTCCAGCCACAGACCGATCCCGGTACGGATGGTCAGGTATCCGCGCTGCAAGGGTTTGTACAAGAGTGGATCATCCTATGCTGGTCGCGTCTGCGTGCCGCGGCGGCCGCAGGCTTGGCTGTCACTGTGACCGGTCGGTCGTCGCCGATCCGCTGGTGCCGCGTCGAGCGCGATCTTACCCTCTTATCGGCTGGTTCGCGCTTGAGCGACCGAGAGGTCCCGGCGGTGCGCGCCGATGAGATGCAGGAGCCGATCAAGCCCCATTTTCAGTCGCTCCGACAGCTGAAACGTCAGACTGACCGTGCGCTCAGTCCATCTCGAATCGCGCAAGGGAAACGCTGATTTAAAGCGTTTCCCGTCCGGGCCAGGGATGGTCCGGCATTTTCGAAGGCGCTAAGCCGTTGAAAATGGAGCGGTCCGGGAGTCGCGCCTCTCGGCCACGAGCTGATTAAATGCCAGGACGGCATTAA
>JBGSTR010000296.1:0-3090 GCA_041736365.1 Chromatiaceae bacterium
CGCCGGGTCGTCGCGTTGCTCCACGGCGGCGTAGAAGGCGTCCATGTCCAGGTGCATGATCCAGCGCGGGGTCCCGGTGCTTATGGCCGTGGCGTTCGACAAGGAAGGGCGTGTGCAAGGTTAACACGCGTATCGTCGGCACCCCCGAAACGACCGGGGCGCTACCGAACCCGATGTCGGGCGAGCGGCTGGGGGCTGGTGTCGACCGAGGCGCGCATGCCTTCCGGCCCGCGAGGTGCCCGGTCGACGAGCGCCAAGTTATCGGCCATGGTCTATGGTTCCTGTCGACCACCGACAGACGCGTGCGGTCGCGGCGCCCCACCCGGCTATCCGTTGTTTTGCGTTCTTCCTCGACATACTCGACATGACCGCCCGCATCGTCCGACTTGGCAGTCCGCGCCTACCCGGGGCAGGTCTTCGGATCTAGACGGTCCGACGCCCTCCGCGGGGCGTTCCGAAGGCCGAGTACGCCGGCCGGGACATCTATGACGTGTGGTTTCGCAACCTCGCGCCGAGCGAAGCCCTATTGAAGAGAGCTCGCTGGACGACGACGATTGCGCCGAGCGAGCGCGCAATGGGCAACGCTTGCGGGAGATGGCTGCCCGGATGCACTGAACGAATCTCCCGCCGGGGCCGGTCGCGGCCGTCCCGCCTCGCGCAGGACTTCAGCCGCGCGACTTCGCCGCCACGCCCTGCGCTCGGCACGACAGGCCACCGCCCAGGTCATGGAGGGATCGAATGGCCTCAAGCGCACGCTGTCCAAGGACCCGCTGGGCCGTCTCGAAGAGCTCGCTTTCTTCGAACCGGATATGATCGGCGAGCAACTGGGCGAAAGCGGCCAGGTTCTCGGGACTGCCCGCATCGATCAGGGCGCGCAGGGCACGGTGCTCCGCCAGCGTGCGCTCGACCAGCGCCCGCTCGCCGGCATCTCGCATCGCCGGCAGGAGCCCCTGCTCCTCAAGTCGGAAATGGGGCTCCAGCTCGTCGGCAAACCTGTGCCTTATCTCGGCCCACGCGACTTCGGGGGCATCGAGCTCCTCGCGCGCCCTACGCGCGATGACCAAGCCGATGTGATGCTCGCTCGAAAGCCGCCTGAGCGCCTCTAATCGCTTCATAAACGCAGTCTCCACCGCCAAGTCCGGCGCATCTAACAGGCGTTGCGAAAGCCCATCCGAACGGCGATGTCTCGAATTCACCATCTCCGATCTTGGAACGACGACGGCGGATCGTTTCCAGTCTCGCCGTCCGCTTCGAGCAACCGCGCCAGGTCGAGATTCCCGATCGCTCGAACCGCGAGCTCCCAACGCCCCTCGCCACACAGTCCGCTAATTCCGGATTGCTCATAGGCATCCAGCGCGGCCTTCAAGCACAGCGATCTGACACATTCCGCAAGATGGAGTCGGTTTGTCACGGACTGTACCTTTTAAGTCGGGGGAGCATCCATCGAAGCTCGCATTGTCTCGACCCGAGTCGGCACCAAGCAGTCCCGGGGGCATGCCACGGCCAGGCCCGCCGGGCGAACGTCCCTCCGGGAATGTCCGCCAGCAATCTGGCCCTTGTTCGAAGCTTCAAGCGGAAGAATGGTTCCAACTTGCTCAAGTCCAAACACGGATATCGTGCAGGATGTGGCGGTCGGGTCCGACTAGTGGACCACCCTTTGCTGCGGCGCGGTCGCTGCTCGGGCAATCCTCGACGCCAGGCACGACCCCAACCGTCGCCAGTCATCCTCGCCGCAGGGAACGGCGTCGACATACCCCCTCTCAGGCGGTTAAGTTGAATGTCTCGGAGCCGGAAGCCAGGCGCCGCGGTTGCGGCGCAATCCGGCTGGGGATCTAAGGGCTGAAAGGCGTTGGCATCAGGTCCGACACGTTGGCGAGGGTCTATCACTGCGATGTCGGAACAGGATCTCCTGAAGGAATTACACCTCGAACGCGAGGCCCGAGAGGGCGGCGGGCGGCATTGGCCGCGTTGGCTCCTGTTGGCCCTCGCGTTTGGCGGGCTCGGGGTCGGCGGGTACTTTGCCCTGTCCGGCCGGACGCCGACGGTCGCGACCGCCGTGGCCGAAGCACCGGGCGCCGGGACGACCACGGTGCTGGACGCCACCGGCTATGTGATCGCCCGGCGTCAGGCGACGGTGTCGAGCAAGATCTCGGGCAAACTTGCCGAGGTCCTGATCGAGGAGGGCGTGCGCGTCGATGCGGGTCAGGTGCTCGCGCGGCTGGACGATACGGATGCCAAGGCACAGCTCGATCTGGTGCAGGCGCGTCTGTCGGCAGCCCGGTCCCAGCTCGACCAGATCCGGATCCAGCTGGAGCAGGCCCAGCGCGACCTCAAGCGGCAGGAAGGACTGGGCGCCAGGAAGCTAACCTCCGAAGAGGCGCTGGAAAACGCGCGCACCCAGGTCGAGAGCCTGTCCGCCCAGCTCGAAGCCCAGCGCAGTCAGGTGCGGGTGGCAGAGGCCGAGCGGCAGGTCGCCCAGGTCGCCTATGACAACACCATCGTCCGCGCACCCTTCACGGGGGTGGTGGTGGCCAAGGCGGCCCAGCTCGGCGAGATCGTGTCGCCCATGTCCGCTGGCGGCGGCTTCACCCGCACCGGCATCGGGACCATCGTCGACATGGACTCGCTGGAGATCGAGGTCGACGTGAACGAGTCCTTCATCAACCGGGTGAAGCCGGATCAACCGGTGCAGGCGGTGCTGGATGCCTATCCGGACTGGAAGATCCCGGCCTCGGTGATCGCCATCATCCCCACGGCGGACCGCAGCAAGGCGACCGTCAAGGTCCGCATCGCGATCGCGCAGAAGGACCCGCGCCTGCTTCCGGAGATGGGCGTGCGGGTGTCCTTCCTGGAGGATGCCTCGACCGGGCCCGTCCAGACCAGGGAGGGGGTACTGGTGCCGACGAGCGCGATCGTCGAGCGCGAGGACGACCGCCTGGTCTTCGTATTGGATGGCGACCGGGTGCGGGAGCACCGCATCGTCTTGGGCGAGGTTGTCGGCGATCGGCGCCAGGTCACCAAGGGACTGGCGGCAGGGGATCGAGTGGTGCGCGACCCGCCGCCGGGCCTGAAGGACGGTGCGCGCGTGGT
>JBGSTR010000300.1:0-5065 GCA_041736365.1 Chromatiaceae bacterium
CGCCGGGTCGTCGCGTTGCTCCACGGCGGCGTAGAAGGCGTCCATGTCCAGGTGCATGATCCAGCGCGGGGTCCCGGTGCTCATGGCCGTGGCGTTCGACAAGGATGGGCTCGGGTCAGGGTAACACCTGCACCGGCGCGACCCCAAGGATCGGGGCGCTGTCGATTGTCGATGCCGGGCGACCGGCCGGGAGCTGGCGTCCACCGAGGCGCGCATGCTTTCGGACCCGCGAGGCGCCCGGGCGACGAGCGCCAAGTTATCGGCCATGGTCTATGGTTCCTGTCGACCATCGTCGAGGGCTTCGGAGGCGAAGTGGTTGAATGACCTGTTCGGCATGGCGTTGAAACCGTCCGATTTGACCCGCATAAGTTAAGAGAAGCTCTAAACATTCCTAATCGTCGTGCTGAATCCCTGGTTTCGTGGCGCGTTTCTCGCGACCGCGATGCGCAGAGTGCCCGTTTCGTGCGCTGGATGCCGGCTCGGGCGACGAGAACCGATTCGATTCGGAGCGCTCCAATGAAGCTCGACATCCTGGTGATCTACGGCTCGGTGCGCACCGCGCGGCAGGGGATCAAGGTCGCCCGCTTCGTCGCCAAGACCTGTCGCCAGCGCGGCCACGCAGTCTTTCTGGTCGACCCGATAGAGGTCTCGCTCCCGCTGCTGGACAGGATGTACAAAGAGTACAAGCCCGGAGAGGCACCGGAAGTCTTGGAACGGCTGGCCCAGCGGATCCGGGCGGCGGATGCCTATGTGATCGTCTCCGGCGAGTACAACCACAGCATCCCGCCCGCGCTCGCCAACCTGCTCGACCACTTCCTGGAAGAGTACTTCTACAAGCCGAGCGCCATCGTCTGCTACTCGGCCGGCGCCTTCGGCGGCGTGCGCGCCGCCATCGCGTTGCGCGCGATGCTTGCCGAGCTGGGCATGTCGAGCATCCCGTCGATTTTCCCAGTTCCAAAGGTTCAAGACGCATTCACCGAGGACGGCTCGCCCCTCGACGCGGCGTACGACAGCCGGATCGGCAAGTTCCTCGACGAGCTGGAGTGGTATGCCCGCGCCTTGAAGCAGGCGCGCGACCACGACCGGGACCGCCAGCGTAGCGACTGCGAGGCGCAGCGGCTGGTCGCACCCAACCCCTAGCCCGGAGGAATCGATGAGAGTCCAGCCCGTCATGCCATCGGCCTGGCCCGAGCTTCCCTACGCCGCCTGGGCCGAGACCTGCACGACGCTGCATCTCTGGACCCAGATCGTCGGCAAGATCCGTCTGGCCAAGACGACCTGGGTCAACCATTCCTGGCACGTCGCGTTGTATGTGACCGCACGCGGTCTCACCACCTCGCCGATTCCGGACGGATCGCGCCAGTTCCAGATCGACTTCGACTTTGTCGATCACCGGCTGATGGTGTACGCGAGCGACGGCGAGCGCAGAGACCTTCCGCTCGCCCCCATGGCGGTCGCCGACTTCTACCGGCGCCTGATGGCGCTCCTCGCCGAGCTGGGTATCGAGGTCCGTATCCGCGCGATCCCGAACGAAATTCCCGACCCGATCCCGTTCGGTCAAGACCGCACGCACGCCGCCTACGATCCGGACTCCGTCAACCGCTATTGGTGCGTACTGCTTCAAGCAGACCGCGTGCTCAAGGACTTCCGGGCGCGTTTCACCGGCAAGTGCAGCCCGGTTCACTTCTTCTGGGGGAGCAACGACCTGGCCGTGACGCGTTTTTCGGGAAGACCCGCCCCGGAGCACCCCGGCGGAATCCCCTCTCTTCCGGACCCGGTCGTGCGCGAGGCGTACAACCAGGAGGTCAGCAGTGCCGGTTTCTGGCCGGGGGGCGGTCCGCTCGACCATGCCGCCTTCTATTCGTATGCCTACCCGGTGCCGAACGGGTTCGGGGACTATCCGGTGTACCCGGCCGCCGCCTATTTCCACCGCGAGCTCGGCGAATTCGTCCTGCCCTACGATGCGGTCCGCACGGCCGAAAACCCCGACGCGACCTTGCTGTCCTTCCTTCAGAGCGCCTACGAGGCCGCGGCCAAGATGGCGAACTGGGACCGTGCGAGGTTGGAGCGGGAGCCTTTGCCGCCGACGTGATCCTTTTGCCTGGGCGATCCTTCTCGTTAGGCTGACAACTCACAGCGTATGGTGCCCAACGCGAGGTGCCCGCGCGCTCATGGGATATGCTCGGCGTTCGCCGGAGGGACGACCCAGCCGTGCATTCGCGACTCGTAAACAGAGACGGACGGCGCTGGAAAGCTTGGATCTGCGAATGCGCCGACAGGGACTACCAAGTACTCTTCCAAATCCTCGGGCGCGTAGTAGACCGTTGATCCACATGTCGGGCAAAAGTGAACTTGATACTGGACCCGTCGTCACCCACGCGCACGTACTCGGATGAGACACCGGAGAGCGAGACATGTTCGCGACGAAACCTTGCTTGCTGCCCAAACACACTACCCGTTCGACGCTGACACGCCAGGCAGTGGCAAATGGAGATGCGAACGGGCTCCCCAGTGACGTGGGCTGTGAGTTGGCCACAGCCACACGAGGCGAGACGATTCGACATGGGATCTCCGCGGTTCAGCGCCAACCGATGCGGTTTGACCACCCCCAGCGCTCTTCAGCGTCGGGACAACCGAGCAACCACCCGCACCATGCCGTTCTGTGCCCTGGCACGCTGCACGGCGAAGCCGCGAGACCGCAGCGCATCGACAACCCACTCGGGGTCGAGACGCCGTTTCGGGTAGCTGCTCACCCGCAACCGCCATTGCGTGCCCTCGCGCTCGTGCAGGATGTCGTGGACCCTGACCGTGGTTTCCGCGTACTCGAGAAAACACGTCAGGATGCGCTGCGCGTCGCTGCGCACCGGAATGAACCGCCCATCGCCCTGTAGCGGCGCCGACACATAGTCCCGGAAGGTTGCGACGAAAAGCCCGCCCTCCCGAAGGCTCATGGCGACATCGGCGAACAATTGCTCCACCGACGCCCGATCGGGCAGATGCGTCAGGGTGTCGCCCATGCACAGGACGATGTCCGCTTCCGTGTCGAGGGACGCACGAAAGTTGCGCAAGTCCGCATGGAGGGGTTGGAACGCAAGCGTCCCGCTGCGGGACTTCAGCGCATCCAAGAGCACCTGACAGGCGTCCACGGCCAGGACCGAGAAACCGCGGCGCGCCAGGGGTAAGGCGTGCAACCCGATGCCGGCGCCCAGGTCGACCGCCAGGCCCGTCGTCCGGTCGGGCAACGGGAGCGCGGCCAGCTCGGCGTCGCTGCGCAGGAGCGCTGCATCGAGGTCGCCGATCATCCATGAGTAGACCGGGCCGAGGTGGTCGTCGTAGTGCGGTGCGAGCGAATTCATCTTGGTTCTCCTCCAGGGATACCCCTGGGTCAAGCGGGGGAGCCCGGACGCCTGCGCGGCGCCCGGCGCTCCTTTCGCCTCCGCGCTCCGTCGGCCCACCGCCGATTCCATCCATCCCTGGATCGAATCGGCGTTTGCTCAATGCCGCGCGATCACCGCTTCCAGGTATTCCGACGGCACCACCAGCGTGTCCGGCCCGCCAACGTTGCGGGACTCGAGCAGTCGCGTCAGATCCGCGTACAGCCGGGTCTGTCCGGCGCTGTCCAGCGCCGCAAAGGCCTTGTGCGTGGGACCGTAGTAGGTGCGGAAGACCTCGATCCAATGGGCCGCGGAGCGGTAGCGGAAGTTGAACGTGCGCCGGGTGCACTGGAAGTCGGCCGCCTGGCGACCGAACAACTCGACGAGGTAGGCCTCGTTGCCCCACTGCACCGGTGGGCGGACGCCGGCGGGCGGCGGAACATGGGAACCCACCACGCGGAACAACTCGCCGATGAATCCCTCCGGGGTCCAGGACGCCAGACCGATGCGTCCGCCATGGCGAACCACGCGGAGCAACTCGTCCGCGGTGCGGCGGTGGTCGGGCGCAAACATCGCGCCGAAGATCGACAGGGCGACATCGAAACTGCCATCGGGAAAGGGCAATTCCTCCGCGTCGGCGACGCGGAATTCCGCGGCCAGCCCGTCGGCATGCACGCGCACGGCGGCCTTGTCCAGCAGGTGCGGCACATAGTCGGTCGCCGTCACCGCGGCAAAACGCCGCGCCGCGGCCAGCGTCGCATTGCCATTGCCTGCCGCCACGTCCAGGACCCGCTCGCCGGCGCACAGGTCGACGGCCTCGGCCAGCGACTCCCCGACGATCTGCAACGTGGTGCCGATGACGGCGTAATCGCCGCTGGCCCAGGTGGCCTGCTGGCGCTGCTTGATCGCGTCGAGGTCCGGTGGCGGCACGGGAATGGATTGGACGGCGGGCTGGCCGGATGGCTGAGGCACAAAGGGTGCGTTCATGAGGGGTCTCCTGCGGATTGCGGTTTAGGTGGCTGCGAACCGGGGTCGGCGTGCAGACCGCCGGTGGCGACGAGGCCATTGTTCCGCCGGAGGCGTTTCGATGCTTCACCGAGAATCCTACAATCTTGCTCAGACGTCCGCCGTTGCGCGGGCGCGCGATCCGCGGTCACCACCCGGCAGCCGCGCACTGCCAGCCGGAGCAAGCCCATGACTCGAGATACCCTGTCCGACCTGCTGCGCGCCGTGCGTCTGCGCGGTGCGGTCTTCTACTATGTGAGTAACTGGCAAGATTGGGCGGCCGAAGCGCCGCCCGCCCACGAGATCGCCGCGGCGGTCATGCCCGGCGCCGAGCATGTTATGGAGTTCCACATGGTCGCCAAGGGCAGCGGCTGGGCCGCCATCGGCGGGCTGGCACCGGTGCGGCTCGCGGCCGGCGACATCGTGATGTTCCCCCACGGCGACGCCCATACGATCTCCAGCGCACCGGGCCTCCCGCCCCAGCGGATCGCCGCCGACTGGGTGTTCGCCACCCGGCACGCGGCCAAACCCATACCCATCGCCTTTCACCATGGCGTCCGGGATCCCGACGCCGGCGCACCGGTGGCCGACGCGGACAGCATCCTCGTGTGCGGTTTCCTCGGCTGCGATTTGCGGCCGTTCAATCCGCTGGTAGCGGCCCTACCGCGCCTGCTGCACCTGCCGGC
>JBGSTR010000302.1:0-5384 GCA_041736365.1 Chromatiaceae bacterium
GCAAGTCGCGCAAGCTGCTGCGGCGCAGCCGGCGCGCAAATCCTGCCGCGCGGATGGTGGTGAGCGGGTGTATGGCCGCGTTGGACGGCAAGACGCTGGCGCGCGAATCCGGTATCGACCTGATTGTCGGCAACCGGGACAAGGACCGCCTGGTGGAGATCGCCCTGGACAGTCTGCGGCTACCCGCGATGCCGGAGTCGGCGAGCGTGGACGGCGCCCACGCCCTGTTCGCCCGCGGGCGGCAGCGCGCTTTCGTCAAGGTCCAAGACGGCTGCCGCTACCAGTGCACCTTCTGCGTCACCACCCGCGCCCGGGGTGAAGAGCGCAGCCGGCCGGTAAGCGAGGTGATCGACGCCGTCAATCGGCTCGCGGCACTCGGCGTCCAGGAGGTCGTCCTGGCCGGCGTGCATCTGGGCGGCTTCGGCAGCGACTTGGACACGGACTTGACGTCGCTGCTGCGCGCGCTTCTCGCCAACACCGACATGCCGCGGATTCGCCTCGGATCGCTGGAGCCTTGGGATCTCCCGGAGCGCTTTTGGGAGCTGTTCCAGGACGCCCGTCTAATGCCCCACCTGCACCTGCCGCTGCAGAGCGGCTCCGACCGGGTGCTGCGCCTTATGGCGCGGCGCTGCAAAACGGGCGAGTTTGCTCGTCTGGCGGCCGCTGGTAGAGCGGCGGTGCCGGATCTCAACATCACCACGGACCTCATCGTCGGGTTCCCGGGTGAGGACGACGACGATTGGCGGTGCACGCTGGCGTTCGTCGAAGCCACCGGGTTCGGGGACATTCATGTCTTCGGCTACTCGCCGCGGCCGGGAACCCCGGCGGCCGAGATGACCGGACAAGTGGCCTCCGGGATCAAGAAGCAACGCAGTGCGGAGCTGCAGGCACTCGCCGGACACCTGCGGCGCGGGCTGCTCGCCGAGCAGATCGGCAAGCGGGTGCGCGTGCTCCGCGAGGGTGCACCGACCGGGGATCAGGCAGCAAGGCGCTTCGCCTACACCCCGAATTTCCTGCCGCTCTATTTCGGGGCCGGCGAAAACGCGGTCGAAGGCGATCGCATCCTGGATGTCGTGGTCACCGAGCTCGACGCCGGCGGCGAGTCGCTGATCGGCCGAGCTACGTGAGTCGACCGCGCGCGACCGAGTCGTCTCCGAGGCGCGCCTACAGACCCCCGTCGGCTTTTGCCGCGCGCTCGGCCTCGATTGCGTTCGCAATATAGGAAACCGACAGCCCCAGCTCCCGGGTCCAGCCAAGCTCGATCCGCCACTCCGGCGACGGCCGCCAGACCTGAACCGCGCGGCCCTCGCCGCGACGAATCGACGCCATTCTCCGGGACGGCGAGGTTGCGGAGTCGGGAAACTGACTGTGATCCTCCGCGGGACCGTACTTTTCGCTCAACAGCGTACGCAGGTCGTCGAAGCGCAGCTGGGTAGACACCCGATAGGCGCGCACGACCTTGTAGATTCGACCCGAAAAGGCGAGCACATAGATCTGATCGGTGCCTTCCGGATAGACCAGCGCGAGGCTATCGCCCCTGCTCTGGCTGTCGACGGGCTGCGGAGCGGTCTGCTGGAGCCGGGCGATGTCGCCGGCGAGGCAGTACCGGCCGAACACCAGCTTCAGACAAGACTCTTCCGCATGGACTCTGCCAACCGCCGCGGCCAAAGCGAGCGACAACAGCATGACGACGCTCAAGCGGCCGGCGCGTACCCGCATGGTTTCCCGTACCCGTGTGTGGTTTCGCGAGAGGATAACCGATCGACCGGGCCGCGAAACACCGACAATCGTCGGCATCGGCGCCCCCATGTCCCGGCTCAATCCAGCACCGATCGCGGCTCCCACCGGCGGCGGCCCGCGCGTCGCGCTAGAATCCGCGCATGCTCGAGGTAACACCGCGTATTTTCATCGACGAATCGGAGCTCAGCGAGCGCTTCATCCGCTCGCCCGGACCCGGGGGTCAGAACGTCAACAAGGTCGCCACCGCGGTGCAATTGCGCTTCGACGTGGCGGGCTCCCAAGCGCTCCCCGAGGACGTACGGCAGCGACTGATCCGGCTCGCCGGGCGCCGGGTGGACTCCGCCGGGATGTTGACGCTCGAGGCGCATCGCTTTCGCACGCGCGAACGCAATCGAGAGGACGCCCGGATGAGGCTGGCCGATCTCATCCGGCGCGCCGCCCATCGGCCGAAGGCCCGCGTGGCGACCAAGCCCACGCGCGCATCGAAGGAGCGTCGGCTCTCGGCGAAACGCCTCAACGCCAAGACCAAGCGGCTGCGCGGCGGTTGCAGCGACTCGGATTGATGCCCTACTCGTCCGCCTCCACCACCACCCCCGCGCCGTCGCCGGCGCTGATGATGACCAATTTTCCCAAGGTCGGGTGGCGAGCCGTGACTACGGTGAAGGCGTCGACCGCCTTCTCCCCGATCAGCTCGCTCTCATCCTTCAGATCCCGGATGATCGGCGCGTCTGCATCGAACATGCGCATTTCGGGTCCTCCTCGTTCTTTGGGTGATTCGCTCTTGCAGCATGCACTCGGTCGTGCCCGGACCGGCGGGCAGGGAAACCTAAGCCACCACCTACGCTAACACTTGGATTTTCTTTGCGTCTATTGCGCCGTTTCGGCTTAAGCCGCCGATGCCCGAGCGATCGTGAGCGTCGCCGTGGGGCAGATCCCGCGTAGACAGCATCCGCTACAGTCCGGTCGCGTGCGGCATTGTTCCTTTCCGTGGCGGACGATCAGTGCGTGGTATTCGTTGAACAGCACGGCGTCCGGCTCGAGCGCGGTCTCGAAGGCCGACCGCAGGGTCTCGTATCCGACATCTTGAGCGGCCAGTCCGAGCCGGGAGAAGACCCTGCGGGTGTAGGCATCGACCACGAATACCGGGCGCGAGAACGCATACAGCAGCATGTCGTCGGCGGTCTCGGGACCGATGCCGTCGATCGCGAGTAGATCGCGGCGCAGCTCCGGGGTAGCCAGCGCCCCGAGTCCATCGAGCCCCCCTGCTTGCACGTAGGCAGCGCAGAAACTCGTCAGGCGGCGGGCCTTTAGGTTGAAGTAGCCGGACGGGCGCAACGCCTCCGCCAGCTCCGGGTGCGGGAGGGCGAGGATGGCTTCGGCGTGCAGCGGGATGCGCTGGGCGAGCCGGCGCAGCGCGCGCTCGACATTGGTCCAGGCGGTGTTCTGGGTGAGCACCGCGCCGACCATCACCTCGAACGCCGACTCCGCCGGCCACCAGTGTTGCGGACCGTAGGCCGCCAGCAGGCGCTCGTAGACGCCCATCACGCGTGCGCGCCGCATCGGTAATCAGAACCGGTAGCCCTTGGGCACCACCACGATGCCGCCCTCGGAAACCAGGAATCGCGACCGGTCGAGCTTCAAGTCGAAGCCGATCCGGGACTTGGGAGGAATCTGTACGTCCTTCTCGACGATGCAATTGCGCAAATGTGCGCCGGTGCCGACCACCACACCGCCGAACAGGATGGACTCGTCCACGATCGCCGCGTCGCGCACGCACACCCGCGCAAACAGCACCGAGTGATTCACGCCGCCGCCGCTGATCACCGCGCCGGCGGCCAACATGGAGTTCACGAAGATCCCCTCGGTGCCGCTCGCCGCGCCGGGCACGGTGCGCGCCGGCGGATACTGCCCCTGGTAGGTGTGGATGTTCCAGTCGGACTGATAGAGGTCGAGCGGCGGCTCTGCGCGGAGCAGGGCCATGTTCGCCTGGTAGTAGGCATCGAGCGACGCCAGGTTGCACCAATAGCGATCCGGGGTGACGCGGCCGCGCTCCTGGCCGAAGCGGTACGCCAGAACCTGGTGGGTCGTGGTCAGCGGGGCGATGAGATCGATCGCAATATCGCGATCCGGGCCCTCGTCGCTCCGATCCAGGAGCTCCAGCAAGGCTGCCTTTTCGAACACGAAAACGCCCATGGTCGCGAGCCGCTCGCCGGCGGTCTCGGCTGCCGTTTCCGCGGCGAGGATCCGATCAACCCGCTCGTCGCCCGACAGCACCGCGACCGGCTGGCGCACCGGGTCCTGCTCGGGGACGCCGCGCACCGCAACCGTGACCGCAGCGCCGGATTCCAGGTGGGCGCGCAACAGCTCCGCGTAGTCCATGCGATAGACGGCGTCGCCCTGGAGCACTAGCACATGATTCGCCGCGCTGCGCTCCAACAGATAGCGATTCTGCCGGATCGAATCCACCGGACCGCGGTACCAATCCGAGCCCTCGCGCATCTGCGGCGGCACCGGGGTGATGAATTCGCCCAGCTCCGGATTGAAGATCGACCAGCCGTCGCGCAAGTGCTTGTGCAACGAGTGGCTCTTGTACTGGGTCAGCACCAGGACCTGGCGCAGCCCCGAGTGCAGACAGTTGGCGAGCGGGAAGTCGATGATCCGGAACTTGCCCGCGAACGGCACCGCCGCCTTCGGTCGATGCTCGGTCAGCGGGTCTAGACCGACCCCGCGATCCGTGGCCAGAACGAGCGTAAGGGTATCAGTGGACATGGCGATGCCGTAGTGCTGGCGGGACTGGATTCCCGGAGGGGAGTCTAGCGGGGAGGCGGGTGAAAAAGCCAGGTGCCGCCCCGCTTGTCGTCTCCGGCTTCAGTCCGAAACGGGAGGTTGACGTTGGATGTCGAGCGCCGGCGGCGGCATGGTCATCTCCGTTTCACTCATCACGGTTGGCAACGATGTCGCCACATCCGCGTGCCAGGGTGGAGATCATCGCCAAGGGCAGGCGCGCCTTGCAGTAGGCGCCGCCAGTGTCGGTGCTGCCAGGCGCCAGTCCAGCGATCAGACGCGTAACCATCGCCGCGTCCACCGCTTGCTGACAGCTACCATCCGCCAACAAGACCTGGGCGACGAACATCGACAGGGTCTCGGTCGGCGGATACAGCCGCTCGCGGTGCTCCGGCGGTGCCACGTCAACCCGCTCCAGGAGTTGGGGACCAGTCAACAGGTTGAACATCGCAGGGGCATCGGCACTGCCGGCATGGCGGCGAACCCATTGTTATTGCCTCGTTGCCCGGCGCTGGCTGGCATGCATGTGGGCTGGCTCCTCGGATGGTTGCTGTGGCCTCGCAACCTGCAGCGTATCATCCAAGTCGCCCGGCCCGCCATTTCCCGCATGAAATCAATCAGTTCTGCGCTCGACGCTCAAAAGGCCGGCCTTAAGTCAGTGCCATTCCCCTCAGGTAGAGCTTAAGTGTGGGCTCACTTGGCTGATGGCGGAAACACCCACCTGGATCCGTGAAGTTAATGAGCCGATGACTCGCGCGATTGAATACGACGTCTCGCCTGTTACGTCAGCGGGCAAGATTGAGCCGCCGAGAGTGCAGATGGCTGGGAGAACGCGGTTCTTGGCAAGCCAATGCGTCCCA
>JBGSTR010000310.1:0-1598 GCA_041736365.1 Chromatiaceae bacterium
GGGTCCCGGTGGTAATCGGCGATTTTCTCGCCGGCTTGCGCGCCGCCATCGACGGGGTCGACGGCGCCTCGACGCGCACCGCCGCGCGCGCACGGAGAAGTAGATGAGCTGGCTTGAAAAATTGATGCCGAGCCGGATCCGCACCGAGGTCAGCCAGAAGCGCGCGGTGCCGGAGGGCATTTGGGCCAAGTGCCCGGGCTGCAACGCCATCCTCTATCGGGCGGAGCTCGAGCGTAACCTCGAGGTTTGCCCCAAGTGCAATCACCACAACCGGCTCGGCGCGCGCCGCCGGCTGGAGAGCTTCCTCGATGCGGAGCCGCGCGAAGAGATAGGCGCGGACATGGAGTCCCTGGACCCGCTCAAGTTCAAGGATCTGAAGAAGTACAAGGACCGCATCAACCAGGCGCAGAAGCAGTCCGGGGAGAAGGAGGCCATGGTAGTCATGCGCGGCCAGCTCAAGGAGCAGCCGATCGTCGCCGCCGCATTCGAATTCCGTTTTATGGGGGGCTCCATGGGCTCGGTGGTCGGTGAGCGTTTCGTGCGCGGCGTCGAGGCGGCGATCGAGCAGCATTCGCCCCTGGTGTGCTTCTCGGCCAGCGGCGGCGCACGCATGCAGGAAAGCCTGTTCTCGTTGATGCAGATGGCCAAGACCAGCGCGGCGCTCGGGCGACTGCGCGAGCAGCCCCTGCCCTTCGTCTCGGTGATGACCGATCCGACCATGGGCGGGGTTTCGGCGAGCCTCGCCATGCTCGGCGACATCAACATCGCGGAGCCCGGCGCGCTGGTCGGCTTCGCAGGCCCCCGGGTGATCGAGCAAACGGTACGCGAAAAGCTACCAGAGGGTTTTCAGCGCAGTGAATTTCTGCTGGAGAAGGGCGCGATCGACATGATCCTCGATCGTCGCGATCTGCGCGATCGAATCGCCGACCTGCTCGCCCTGCTGACCGGCCGCCAGCGCCACTGATCGCCACTCCAAGATCGCTGCAACCCGCTCGGCGCGAGCTCATCGATGCGCTTCGATAACCTGGAGGCGTGGCTGCAGTGGCAGACCACGCTTCATCCCAACCGCATGGAGCTTGGCCTGGAGCGCGTGGCCCGGGTGTGGTCGCGGCTCGGACCCGAGTCACTCCCGTTTCCGGTCGTCACCATCGGCGGGACCAACGGCAAGGGCTCATGCGCGGCCATGCTCGAGTCCATGGTCGAGGCCGGCGGCTATCGCAGCGCCTGCTACACCTCGCCGCATCTGCTGCGCTACAACGAGCGGGTGCGTATCGGGGCGGAGCCGGCTGCGGACACGGTCCTGTGCGAGGCCTTCGAGCGCGTGGATCAGGCGCGCGGCGAGATCGCGCTGACCTACTTCGAATTCGGCACCCTGGCCGCCCTGGATCTCTTCGCGCGGGCGAAGCCGGATCTAGCGATCCTGGAGGTCGGGCTCGGCGGTCGACTCGATGCGGTGAACATCATCGACGCCGACGTCTCGTTGGTGACCTCGATCGGGCGCGACCATACCGCCTGGTTGGGCGAGCAGCTCGACCAGATCGCCTTCGAAAAGGCGGGTATCTTCCGCGCCGAGCGGCCCGCCGTAATCGCCCAGCGGC
>JBGSTR010000802.1:0-2823 GCA_041736365.1 Chromatiaceae bacterium
GGGCGATGACGGTCGGCGTTCCGGAGCGGGCGGCGAGGCGCGCCGCACGCACCTTGGTGACCATGCCGCCGGTACCGAGGCCGTTGAAGCTGCCACCGGCCACCACGTCGAGCTGCGGGTCGTCGATCCGCGTCTGGTCGATCAACACGGCGTTGCAGTCGCCGCGGGGGTCGCGATCGAACAGCCCGTCCTGGTCGGTGAGCAGTACCAGCAGGTCCGCCTCGATCAGGTTCGCCACCAGCGCGGCGAGCGTGTCGTTGTCGCCGAAGCGCAGCTCGTCGGTCGCGACCGTATCGTTTTCGTTGATGACCGGGATTACCCCGAGCCGAAGTAATGTGCGCAAGGTGCTGCGGGCATTGAGATAACGCGCGCGGTCTGCGAGGTCGTCGCGGGTCAGCAGGATCTGGGCGGTGTGCAGACCACGCGCCTGAAAGCAGTCTTCGTAAGCACGTACCAGGCCCATCTGCCCGATCGCCGCGGCGGCCTGAAGCTCGTGCAGGCGCTTCGGGCGCTGACGCCAGCCCATGCGTGCCATGCCCTCGGCGACCGCGCCGGAGGAGACCAATACCACCTCGTCGCCGCCGACCCGCCGCGCCACCATCTGCTCCACCCAAGGGGCGAGCATGGCGCGCTCCAGCCCCTGGCCGTCGCGGGTCAGCAGGGCGCTGCCGATTTTGATGACCCAGCGGCGGGTCTTGGGCAGGGTTTCGCGCGAAATCAAGGCCGCGGCTCCGGTGTCAGTCGAGCGGGTGCCAATCGTCGTCGTCGGCATCGGCGACGGAATCAGGCTCGGCGGCGTCGGCGTGGATCTGCTCCAGCCGCCGCCCGAGGTCTTCCATCAGCGGCCCGGCGCCCTCGCCGGTCAAGGCGGAGACGGCATAAACCGGCCCCTCCCAGCCCAGGCGTTCGAGGATTTGCTCGCGGCGCAGCCGATAGTCCTCCGGGACGAGTAGATCGATCTTGTTGAGCACCAGCCAACGCTCCTTGTCGGCCAAGTCGCCGCCATAGGCTCGCAGCTCTTCGACGATCTGCAGTACCTGCACGACCGGGTCGGCGGACTCGTCGAGCGGCGCGATGTCGACTAGATGCAGCAGCAGCCGGGTGCGGGCAAGGTGTTTCAGGAAACGGATCCCAAGCCCCGCGCCTTCCGCCGCGCCTTCGATCAGACCCGGGATATCGGCGAGCACGAAGCTGCGGCCGCGCCCCAGGCGCACAACACCCAGGCTCGGATGCAGGGTGGTGAAGGGATAATCGGCGACCCTGGGCTCGGCGTTGGAGACTTGCCGAATCAGCGAGGACTTGCCCGCATTGGGCATGCCGAGCAGACCGACGTCGGCGAGCAGGATTAGCTCCAAGCGCAGGTCGCGGCGCTCGCCGGGTGTGCCCGGCTTGGACTGGCGCGGCGCGCGATTGATGCTGGATTTGTAGCGGGCGTTGCCGATCCCGTGAAAGCCGCCCTGCGCGACCAGCAGGCGCTGGCCGGGCTCGAGAAGATCGCCGATCAGCTCCCCGGAGTCTTGTTCGAACACCCGAGTTCCCGGCGGGACCCGCAGCACCAAATCCTCGCCGCCGTGCCCGGTCATGTTGCGGCTCCTGCCGTTCTCGCCGCGTTCGGCGCGGTAGGTGCGCTGAAAGCGAAAGTCGACCAGGGTGTTTAGGCCGGTGTCGGCCTCCATCCAGACGCTCCCGCCGTCGCCGCCGTCGCCGCCGTTCGGCCCGCCCTTGGGGATGTACTTCTCGCGGCGGAAGCTCACGGCCCCGTTGCCGCCGTCTCCCGCCTCGACCCGAATGATTGCCTCGTCGACGAACTTCATGAGCGTTCTTCAGCGCCGGGGCGCAAATGCACAGAGCCTCGTCCGCCGGACGAGGCTCTGTTCAGTTCCGCCGTTTCGAGAGAGCGATCCCGATCGGGATCAGGCGCTCTCGACAGCAACGAATCTGCGGTTCTTAGGTCCCTTGATCTGGTACTTGACGAAGCCGTCCTTGAGCGCAAACAGGGTGTGATCCCTGCCGCAACCGACATTGACCCCGTTGTGAAACGCGGTGCCGCGCTGCCGCACGATGATGCTGCCTGCGGTGACCTTCTGGCCGCCGAAGACCTTGACGCCAAGCCGTTTGGACTCCGACTCGCGACCGTTGCGTGAGCTGCCGCCTGCTTTTTTGTGTGCCATGGGTAGACTCTCCTCAGCCGGCGCTGATGCCGGTTATCTTGAGCTCCGTGAACCACTGGCGGTGGCCCTGGTGCTTCAGGTGATGCTTGCGCCGACGGAACTTGATGATCTTGACCTTCTTGCCGCGGCCGTGGGACTGCACCGTCGCGGTCACCTTGCCGCCGTCCAGATAGGGCGTCCCGACCTGCACGCTGGCGCCGTCGGCCACCATGAGCACCTGCGGAAGCTCGATGCTCGAACCCTCGTCGGCGGTCAATTTTTCTACTTTCAGGGTATCGCCCTCGGATACCCGGTACTGCTTACCACCGGTTTGAATGACCGCGTACATGTCTGCTGGAGCCCCCGAAATTTGCCGGACGTCTCGGCACTGCGCGCCGAGCTAAAGACCGCGAAATTTAACCCGCGAGCGCCTCGTCAGTCAAACGGTAACGTCCGCGCACTTACCGACGACTCCCGACAGATCGCAAAAGCGAGTGGCTGGAGGCTATCCGCCACCCAGGTGCACGTGTCCGGACATCAGCGTGCGTGCCGTGCGCGGCAGGGTCGCCCGCAACGGGATCCAGCTCCCGTCGCGACATTCCACCTCGGCGCCGACCTTAAGCACACCCGCGGGATGTGCCAGGCGCAGCAGCCGATCGGGGGCCAGCGGGGC
>JBGSTR010000318.1:0-2740 GCA_041736365.1 Chromatiaceae bacterium
CGTTGGCGCGAGACGCCCCAGTCGCGCAGCCTGAAGTTCACGCGCTTGCCGCCGCGACCGCGCTCGGCGAACCAGTCGGCGACGGCATCGAATGCCTGCTCGGAGGTCAACCCATCGAAGGGGCCGGAATTGCGCAGCACCCCCTTTTCGACATAGGCGCCGTCGGCGATGCCGCAGTCGCTGCCGTCGCTGGCGAAGACCACCTGGCGTTTGGCAATGTCGTAGCGCTCCGCAAACTCCCAATCGCGCTGATCGTGTGCCGGCACCGCCATCACCGCCCCCGTGCCGTAACCCATGAGCACAAAGTTGGCCGCGAACACCGGGACCGGCTCACCGGTGATCGGGTGAATCGCACTCTGAGGCAGCCGATAACCCCGCTTCTCCATGGTCTCCATCTCGGCCTCGGAGACGCCGCCTCGGCGACACTCCTCGATGAAGTCCGCCAGCGCCGGATCGTCTGCGGCCGCGCGGCGGGACAAGGGATGCTCGGCCGCCACGGCGACATAGGTGACGCCCATCAAGGTGTCCGGGCGGGTGGTATAGATCCCCAGCGGATCGTCGGAGCCTTCAATTGCCAGCTCCATGTAGACCCCTTCGGAGCGCCCGATCCAGTTGCGCTGCATGGTGCGCACCTGCGCGGGCCAGCCGTCGAGCGTATCGATGGCGTCGAGCAGCTCTTGGGCGTAGTCGGTGATGCGCACGCACCACTGCTCGATCTCGCGCTTCTCGACCGGCGCGCCCGAGCGCCAGCCCTTGCCGTCGATTACCTGCTCGTTGGCCAATACCGTTTGGTCGACCGGATCCCAGTTGACGATCGCGGTGGCGCGGTAAGCGATCCCCTTCTCCATCAGGCGGGTAAACAGCCACTGCTCCCAGCGATAGTAGTCCGGGTCGCAGGTGGCGAGCTCGCGGCTCCAGTCGTAGCCGAACCCAAGCTGGGTGAGCTGCCCGCGCATGTAATCGATGTTGGAGCGCGTCCAGCGCGAGGGCGGAACACCCTGCTTGATGGCCGCGTTCTCCGCCGGCAGACCGAACGCGTCCCAACCCATCGGCTGGAGCACGTTCTTGCCCAGCATGCGCTGATAGCGGGCGATCACGTCGCCGATGGTGTAGTTGCGCACGTGACCCATGTGCAGCCGCCCCGAGGGGTACGGGAACATGGACAGGCAATAGAATTTCTCGCGCGACGGGTCTTCCACCGCCTTGAAGGTTCCGCGGTCCGCCCAATGACGTTGGGCCGCAGCCTCGATGGAGCGCGGATCGTAGTCGGTCGACATCCGGTTGATTCTTTCCTGAAGGAGACGGATCTGATTGGAAGGCGCAAGCATACCGCAGCGCGATCCGGGACGGCGACCGAGCAAGCGGCCCGCCCTCGCCCGGCCGGCACTCGGCAGGCGCGCCCAAAGCCGCCGACCGGATCGCGGCCATTCTTGCCAAGGGCCGCATTTTTGGCACACTTGAGTAAGACGCGGGTCGCGCGACGCCACGTCTTACAACCACCGGAGAAGATTCAAATGAGCGAGCAGGACAAGAACGAAACCGTCGATAAGCTGGTCGCGGCCTATGAGCAAATGCTCAAGCAAACACACGACACCATCGAACGGGCGCAGTCGGAGTCGGTGCCGCGGCTGCGCGAGATGCTGGACAAGGCCCGCGACCAATTCGTGGAGCTCGGCGAGCTTAGCCGCGAGGAGGCGCAAAAGGTATCCGACTACGTACGCCGCGACGTCGAGGACGCGGCCAACTACATGGCCGATACCGGTGAGGATATTCGCAACTGGTGGCAGTTCGACGTGCAGGTGATGGAGCAGCGGATGCACGAGATGTTCGCCAAGGTCGCGGACCAGACCAGCCTACAGCTCGCCCAGTGGGCCGAGAATGCGCGCCAGATGAGTCTCTATCACGCGGGCGAGGTCACCGGCCCCGGCACCCTGGTGTGCGACCAGTGCGGCGCCGAGACCCATTTCGTCAAGGCCGGCCGAATCCCGGTGTGCGCGGACTGCGGGGCGACGACCTTTGCCCGCAAGACCGACGCCGAGACGAAAAAGGCCTGAGCGACGCCGGCTCGCGGCGGCTGGAAATCCGCCCTCCCCGCCCTTATAGTCGCGCTTTCGCGTCAGGCCCCGCGGGAAGACCGGTATGGACCGGCTCCGAAGGCGCAACACCGCCCGAAAACGCGAGCGCTCGGGCACGTTTGCTTGGCGTTGGATTCCGGTAGCGGCCGAGCGTCGATCAAGCGGAGAGTCGGATGGGATTGCGCACCCCCTTGTACGCCGAGCATGAGCGCCTCGGCGCACGCATCGTCCCCTTCAGCGGTTGGGACATGCCCCTGCACTATGGCTCCCAGCTCGAAGAGCATCATGCCGTGCGTCGCGACGCGGGCATGTTCGATGTCTCCCACATGCGCCCGGTCGACCTCGCAGGTCCGGGCGCCGAGTCCTTCTTGCGGCATCTGCTGGCCAACGACGTCGCCAAGCTCCGGGAGCCCGGCAAGGCGCTCTACACCTGCATGCTGAACGACGCGGGCGGCGTGGTGGACGACCTCATCGTCTACTACCGGGGGCCGGACCGCTATCGAGCGGTGGTCAACGCCGGAACCGCGACCAAGGACGTCGCCTGGATGCGCGACCACGCGGGCGACTTCGAGGTCGCCATCGCGCCCCGCGACGACCTTGCGATGATCGCCGTGCAAGGTCCCGACGCACGCGAGCGCTGCCGGTCGATCCTCCCGGCGGACTGC
>JBGSTR010000344.1:0-9047 GCA_041736365.1 Chromatiaceae bacterium
CGGCCCGGAGCGGCGCGCGGACATGGTGGCCTTCCTGGAGCTCGCCGCCCGGGAGCTCGGCGACGTGACCCGCCGCGTGCTGGAGGACGTGGATGGGATCAGCACCCAAGTCGGCCATGTGCAGATGATCTTGGCCGACCAGCAGCGCTTCAGCCGCGCCGAGCGCTTCATCGAGTCGGTCGCGGTTGCGGACTTGGTGGAACAAGCGCTGCGTCTGCTGCCCGACGACAGTCCCATTGACGTGACAGGCCTCGGCGAATTGAAGCGCGCGCCCCGGGTCAGCACCGCCCGTGCGGCGTTGCAGCAGGTCGTGTCGAACTTGTTGATCAACGCGGCCGAGGCATCGCAAGGCGAAGGGCAGCCGGTCGTGCACATGTGCATCGACGCGCGGGAGGATCTGCTCGATGGCGTTCCAATGCTTCATCTGATCTTTGCCGACGACGGTGCCGGCATCCCGGCGGAGAGCCTTCCGCACATATTCGAGCGCGGCTTCTCCACCAAGTCCCGTGGCTCGGGTATGGGGTTGCACTGGTGCGCCAACACGATCGGCACACTCGGCGGGACCCTCAGCGCCGAGAGCGATGGCCCCGGCCGGGGTGCAACCATGCACCTACTGCTGCCGCGAGCCCTGGCCGAAGCTTGGGCCGCGGACAAGGCGGCGTAATGGATCCACGATCCCCGCCGATGGATTACTTCCGGAGGAATGAGACCAGATGAACACCCCAACAAGCGAAGCGATACTCCCGCGAATCCGGGTGCTGGTGGCCGATGACGAGCCGAACATCCGGCAAAGCTATCGCGAGATCTTCGTCCGCCCGGCGGAGAGTGCCACGCGCGCCGGCCTCAGCGACATGCGCGCCCGGCTCTTCGGCGGCTCGCCGGACACCCGGTCGGTGGTTCCCGACATCTTCGATCTGGTGCTCTGCAGCGGCGCCGAGGAGGCGGTCAAGACCGTGGACGACGCGATGAGCGAGGACCACCCCTTCAGTGTCGCGTTCATCGACATGCGCATGCCGCCGGGACCCGACGGGGTGTGGGCGGCCGAGCGCATCCGGATGCTGGACCCGATGTTGGACATCGTGGTGGCGACCGCCTACTCGGATATCAACCCGGACGAGATCGCCCAGCGCGTCCCGCCCACGGGCAGTCTCTTCTATCTGCAGAAGCCCTTCCACGTCCACGAGGTGCGCCAGCTTGCGGTCGCACTCGGCCGGCGACGCCAGGGCGAGAACCGCATTCGTCAGTTGGCCTATTTCGACGTGGTGACCGGGCTGCCGAATCGGACCTTCTTTAAGGAGCACTTGAACCGGGCCATTGCGATGGCCAAGCGTCACGACCGTCACCTCGCGTTGCTCTACCTGGACCTGGACAACTTCAAGCGGGTGAACGACACCCTCGGACACGATATCGGCGACATCCTGCTCAGCGAGGTCGCGAAACGGCTGCTGCTGAACCTGCGTGCCGGCGATGCGGTGGTGCAAGCGAAGAAGGTGGCGGACGAGGAGTCCCTGGCGCGTCTGGGCGGAGACGAGTTCACCGTGCTCCTGTCGGAGATTCGCGATCCCGCCGATGCCGGCGTCGTTGCCGCGCGTTTGCTGGAATCGCTTGCTCAGCCATTGAACCTGGAGGGTCACGAGATCACGGTCGGCGCCAGCATGGGGATCGCCCTCTATCCCGCGGACGGAGCCGATGGCGACTCCCTGCTGAAGTCCGCCGATATGGCCATGTATTTCGCCAAACGCGACGGTCGCGGTGCCTACCAATTCCACACCGAGGCCATGAATGCGGCCGCGCTCAAGCGTCTGACGATCGAGAACCACCTGCGAGTCGCGCTGGAGCAGAATGAGCTCTCGGTCGATTACCAGCCGCAGATGGACGTAGCCACGGGCAGGGTTACCGGTTTGGAGGCCCTCGCACGCTGGCACAACGGGGAGCTTGGTGAGGTGTACCCGGACGACTTCATTCCGGTCGCCGAGGAAACCGGCCTGATCCTACCCATCGGCGAGTGGGTCCTGCGTACCGCTTGCGCTCAGTGCAAGGCTTGGCGCGACGACGGCTTGGAGGTCCGGGTGGCGGTCAATGTCTCGGTGCGTCAATTCGCTCAGGACGGGTTCGCCGCGCGCGTCGCCGCCGTCCTGGAGGAGACCGGTCTGCCCGCATCGGCCCTGGAGCTGGAGATTACGGAGAGTGTGCTTCTGAAAAACGGCGATGCCGCCCTTGCGATGTTGCACGAGCTCAAGGGCCTGGGCCTGCAATTGGCCATCGACGACTTCGGTACCGGCTACTCGTCCTTGAGCTACCTCAAGCAATTCCCGATCGACCACTTGAAGATCGACCGCGCCTTCGTATGCGCCAAGAATGCCGACCCCGACGACCACGCAATCGCCACCGCGGTCATCGCCCTGGGCCACAGCATGCACCTGCGGGTCACCGCCGAGGGCGTGGAGACGGAAAGCCAGCTGCGATTCCTTTCGGAGCACAAGTGCAACGAGGCGCAGGGCTTCTACTTGTCGCGGCCCTTGCCCGCGGCCGCGGCGGGGGTCTTTTTGCGCAACCATTGGCAGGAGATGGACAGCATCGAATGCGTAGCTTGCGGTTAACCGGCGGCGCCTTTCGCGGCCGCTTGGGTGAGCGCGCGGGCCTGCTCGACGCTGAGCTTGCGCCAAGGTAGGGGAATCAAAGAGGGTACGCGCTGCCGGTAACGCCGGTAGACATCGCCGTGATAGACCAGCAGCTTGCGCTCCTCCAGGTGCGAGCCGACGATCAAGTATGCCGTTGCGAGCACCGCGGTCAGCAGGATTGCGGGGTCCATGTCGCGGGTCCAGACGAGGACCAGCCCCAGGCTGTACCAGGGGTGGCGGACAAAGCGGTGCAACGGCGAGATTCGGAACCGCTCCTGATCCTCGACCGAGCGCACCTTGCCCCGCCATTGCCGCAGGCCGAGGAATTCCGCGCCATCGTAGTAGCGTAGCGACCACACGAAGCCCAGCGCGGCCAACAACGCCAGTCCATTCGCCACCCACCAACCGAGGCCCGTCCAGCGCCATAACCAGGGTCCGGGATACCCATAGGTCAGCACCAAGGGCGGAATCAGCAGCACCAACGACGCGGCGTTGAAAAAGAGGCGGTAGGCCGGCAGCCAATTCGGTCGCCGGTCCGCGATCCAACGCTTGAGCGCGAGCGACGCCAGCAACGAGTGAATCACGAAATAGATCACCCACGCCCCCGTGAGGGCGACGAGGTGGCCGCTGGTCGGGTCGCTCAAACCATATCCTCCGTTTTGAAGCCTGCGCTGGGCATTGCGGGCCGGTCGCGTTGGCCGATGGGCTCCTGGTAACATCCGGCGCGCCATTACAACGAACGACAGAGGGCCGGGACCATGCTCGAGCGACACCGAATTCTAGGCGCGCTGCTGATCGCCCTTGCGCTCGCACCGCCGCAGTCTATCGCCGCCGACGGCTACGCGGTCCACAAAAGCGAATCGGCCTTCGAGGACGTGATGGACGGGCTCAAGCTCGCGATCCAAGAGCGCGGTATGTATATCAACAACGTCATGCATATGGGCGAGATGCTAGAGCGTACCGGCAAGGACCTGGGCACCGAGGAGACGATTTACGAGCATGCCGACTCAATCGAGTTCTGCAGCGCCGTGCTCTCCAGGGAGATGACGGCGGAAGAGCCGGCCCGCATCGTCAACTGCCCCTTCATCATCTCTGTCTATACCCTGCCCGGCACCCCGGGGACGACCTACGTCGCTCACCGTGAGATTCCCGCCGACCAGGTGGCCGCGAGTCCGATCATGGCGAAGGTCGCCACCATGCTCAAGGAGGTCGCGGAGGCCGCCGCCGCCTGGTGACGCCGCGCCCGAACCTTTCCGCGCGGCGGGCTAATGCTATGATTGCCGGCCGTTACCGCGGTACCGATTGCGGTATGAGCTTGGCGTCGAGCGGATTGGTGAAACGGATGAAGGTAGGCATTTTGGCCGGAGGTCTCGGCACCCGACTGGCCGAGGAGACCGAGGTAAAGCCCAAGCCCATGGTGGAGATCGGCGGCCAGCCGATCCTGTGGCACGTGATGATGCACTACACCCGCTACGGCTACAGCGAGTTCGTCATCGCGCTTGGCTACAAGGGCGAATACATCAAGCGCTGGATGCAGGAATTCGCGCGCCTGCACAGCAACATGACGGTGCGCACCGCCACCGGCGAGGTGACCCTGCACGATCGCCACGCGCTGGACTGGACGGTCGATCTGGTGGCGACCGGCCAGGACACGGCCACCGGCGGGCGCATCAAGCGGCTGCGCGACTGGCTGGGCGACGGCACCTTCATGTTGACCTGGGGCGACGGCGTCTCCGACGTCGATCTCGACGCCCTGCTGGCCTTTCATCGCGCCCACGGCAAGCTCGCAACCCTGACCGCGGCACGTCCACCCGCGCGCTTCGGTCACCTGGAGTTCGACGGCGATCAGGTGATCCAATTCACCGAGAAGCCCCAGACCAGCGAGGGCTGGATCAACGGCGCCTTCTTCGTGCTGGAGCCGGGCATCTTCGACTACATCGACGGCGACGAGATCCAGTGGGAGAAGGAGCCCTTGGAACGGCTGGCGGCGGACGGCGAGCTGATGGCCTACCGGCACGACGCCTTCTGGCAGTGCATGGACACCATTCGCGACAAGAAGCTCTTGGAGAAACTCTGGGCCGACGGCTCGGCCCCCTGGAAGACTTGGGACTGACTCGATGCGCGTGCTCGTCACCGGACACAACGGCTACATCGGCACCGTGCTGGTGCCCATGCTCCAGGAGCGCGGGCACGAGGTGGCGGGCCTGGATACCAACTACTTCGGGCGCTGCCTGTTTGCGGGCGAGCTGCCGGCCATCGAGCAGATCGACCGCGACGTGCGCGACGTCACCGCGGCGGACCTGCGCGGCTTCGACGCGGTCGTCCATCTCGCGGGCCTGTCGAACGATCCGCTGGGCGACTACAAGCCGAACCTCACCGAGTCGATCAACGAGCGCGCGGCCGTGCGTCTGGCCGAGCTGGCCAAGGCCGCGGCTGTCGAGCGCTTTCTGTTTGCATCCTCTTGCAGCAACTACGGGGCCGGTGGGCAGTCGTTCCTGGACGAGCAGGCGCCCTTCAACCCGGTCACGCCCTACGGGGTGTCGAAGGTGCGGGTCGAGGCGGCGCTATCGGCGATGGCCGACGAGCGCTTCTCGCCGACCTACCTGCGCGCGTCCACCGCCTACGGCATGTCGCCGCTGCTGCGCTTCGACCTGGTGATCAACAATCTCACCGCCTGGGCCTTTACCGAGGGGCTGGTCTATCTCAAGAGCGACGGCACGCCCTGGCGGCCGGTGGTGCATGTGGCGGACATCGCGCTCGCCTACATCGCCGCTCTGCATGCCCCGCGCGAGCTGGTGCACGACGAGGCCTTCAACGTGGGGAGCACGACCGAGAACTACCAGATCCGCGAGCTGGCCGAGATCGTCCGCGACATCGTGCCGAGCTGCCGGATCGAGTACGCACCGGACGCCGGACCCGACGCCCGCTGCTATCGCGTGGACTGCAACAAGATCGCCCGCACCCTGCACGAGTTCAAGCCCCAATGGACCGCGCGCCGGGGCGTCGAGGAGCTCTACGCCGCCTATTGCAACCAGGGTCTGACCGTGGACGACTTCGAGGGCGAGCGCTACAAGCGCATCGCCCACGTGAAGCGCCTGGTCGCCGACGGCGAGCTGGACGACGAGCTGCGCTGGCGCTCGCGCGCCTGATCCCGGGGAGTCGCGAACTATGGCAACGATCGAAGGCTGCCGCTCCTGTGGCCACCCGGGGCTCGAGCCGATCCTCGACCTGGGCCGGACTCCGCTGGCGGACCGACTCCTGAGCGCAGAGCAGGTAATTCAACCCGAGCCCCTGTTCCCGCTGGAGGTGGTGTTCTGCCCGGCGTGCAGCCTGCTGCAGATCCGCGAGACGGTCGATCCCGAGCAGCTCTTCTGCGACGACTACCCCTATTTCTCGTCCTTCTCGGACGCACTGATTCGCCACTCCCGAGAGAACGTCTTCGAGCTGGTCGCCGAGCGAGGTCTCGGGCCGGAAAGCCTGGCCGTGGAGGTTGCCAGCAACGACGGCTACCTGCTCAAGCACTATCTGGAGCAGGGCGTCCCGGTGCTCGGCATCGATCCCGCCGACGGGCCGGCGCGGGAGGCGGAAAAGGTCGGCGTGACGACCATGAACACCTTCTTCACCGGGTCGCTGGCCGACGAGCTCGCGGGGTCCGGCCGGCGCGCCGACGTGATCCACGGCAACAATGTGCTCGCCCACGTCGCCGATACCAACGGCTTCGTCGCCGGACTCGCGACGCTGGTCAAGGACGACGGCGTGGTGGTGATCGAGGTCCCCTACGTCATGGATCTGATCGACCACGTCGAGTTCGACACCATCTATCACGAGCACCTGTGCTACTTCTCGGCCACCGCGCTCGATCGGCTGTTTCGTCGCCACGGACTGTTCCTGAATCAGGTCCGCCGGCTCTCGATCCACGGCGGCTCGCTGCGTCTGTATCTGGAGAAGCGCGAGCGGGTCGGCGATTCGGTGCGCGAGCTGCTGGACCTGGAGCGCGCGAGCGGTGTGGACCGGATCGACTACTACCGGGATTTCGCGCGGCGCGTCGAGTGGGTCAAGCACGAGCTGCTGAGTCTGCTCGCCAGCATCCGGGACCGGGGCAAGCGAATCGCGGCCTACGGCGCCGCGGCGAAGGGCAGCACGCTGATCAACTATGTCGGCATCGGGCCCGACCTGATCGACTACGTGGTGGACCGCAACACCTTCAAGCAGGGCCGCTTCATGCCGGGGAAACACCTGCCGATCCATGCGGCGGAGCATCTGCTCGCCGATATGCCGGACTATTGCCTGCTGTTGGCCTGGAACTTCGCGCGCGAGATCAAGGCCCAGCAGGCCGAGTACGAGGCGCGCGGGGGGCTGTTCATCGTCCCCGTCCCGGAACCCTCCGTCCTGTGAGGTTGCAGTGACCAGCGATCACCCGACCGAGGCCAACACCCATACTTGCCCCGCTTGCGGGGCGCCCGGCATGAGCGTGTTCCACCAAGCGCCGGCGGTGCCCACCAATAGCTGCATCCTGTTGCCGTGTAGGGAGGATGCGCGGCGCTATCCGCGCGGCGATATTCGCCTTGGCTTCTGCGCGGCCTGCGGCTTTATCGCCAACCTCGCCTTCGATCCGAGGCTCACCGAGTACTCGGGCCGCTACGAAGAGACCCAGGGCTTCTCCGACACCTTCAACAGCTTCCATCGGGCGCTCGCCGAGCGGCTGATCGAGCGCTACGACCTTCGGGACAAGGCGATCGTCGAGATCGGCTGCGGCAAGGGCGAGTTCCTGTTGCTGCTGTGCGAGATCGGCGGCAACCGCGGCATCGGCTTCGATCCCGGCGTGGATCCCAAGCGCATTGGCGGCGCGGCGGCGGAGCGGGTGCGCTTCATCGCGGATTTCTATTCGGAGCAATACGCCGAAGTCCAGGGCGACTTCGTCGCCTGCAAGATGACCCTGGAGCACATCGCCCCGGTGGGCGAATTTCTGCGCTCGGTACGACGGGCGATCGGTGCCCGCACCGGCACCCCGGTGTTCTTCCAGATCCCGGAGACCACGCGCATCCTGCGCGACTGCGCCTTCGAGGACATCTACTACGAGCACTGCTCCTATTTTTCGCCCGGATCGCTGGCTCGGCTGTTCCGGCGCAACGGGTTCGAGGTGCTCGACCTCAGCACCGAGTACGACGGTCAGTACCTCACCATCGAGGCGCGCGCAGTCGCGGAGCCCGTGTCGCAAGCGCCGTTGGCGGGCGAGGACGACATCGACTCCTTGCGCGAGCTCACCGGCAGCTTCCCCGCCCGCTTCGCGGCCAAACGGGCGGAATGGGAGGCGCGCATCCGCGCCGAGGCCAACGCCGGCCACCGGGTTGTGCTCTGGGGCTCGGGCTCCAAGGCGGTATCCTTCGTCACCACGCTCGACCTGGGGCACGCCATCGAGGTTGCGGTCGACATCAACCCCTATCGTCACGGCCACTTCCTGCCCGGCGGCGGACAGGAGATCGTCGCGCCCGAGTTTCTCCGGGGCTACCGGCCCGACTTGGTGGTGGTCATGAACCCGGTTTACCGCGCCGAGATCACCCGTGATCTGGAGCGGCTCGGCCTGTCCCCGGAAATCCTGACCCTGTGACTCCCGGCTCGGGCACGGCAAGGTGAGCGCGGCGGGCAAGCACTCCTGTCCGGTCTGCGCGGCGAGCGACCTCACCCACTGCCTGACCATCGACCGCGTCCCGGTCTACTGCAACGTGCTGCACCCCAGCCGGGAGGCGGCGTTGCGCGCGCCGACCGGGCGCATGGAGCTGGTTTATTGCAACCGTTGCGGGCACTTGCACAATGCCGCCTTCGACCCGGCCCTGATCGACTATAGCGGCGAGTACGAGAACAGCCTCCATCATTCGCCGCGCTTCCGCGACTATGCCGACGGACTGGCGCGCGATCTGGCCGTGCGCCACGTCCTGGCCGGCAAGACGGTGGTCGAGATCGCCAGCGGGCAGGGCGATTTTCTGCGTCTGCTTACCCGCATCGGCGGAAGCCGCGGGATCGGCTTCGATCCGGCGTATCGCGGTCCCGCCGAGCCGGCGGACGGTGTGGAGATCATCGCGGAGCATTATTCGGATCACCACGCCCGCCGCCACGCCGACCTGCTGGTGTGCCGGCACGCCCTGGAGCATCTGCCGGACCCGGTCGGTTTCTTGGGGATGGTGCGCAGCGCCATCGCGGACGACGCCACGGCGTTGTACTTCGAGGTCCCGGAAGCCCGCTTCACCCTGCGCGACCTGGGTATCTGGGACCTGATCTACGAGCATTGCGGCTATTTCACCCGCGAATCCCTGGCGCGGGTATTCAACGACGCCGATTTCCGAGTCGACGATGTACAGGTTGCATTCGGCGGCCAGTTCCTCGGCCTGCACGGTCGTGCCGCTGTTGCCGCCGCCGCGCCAGCGGAAC
>JBGSTR010000358.1:0-4871 GCA_041736365.1 Chromatiaceae bacterium
GAGCCGCACCACCCCGCCCGTGATCCGTCCCGCCGGCGGCAGCAGGCGCATCAGCGACAAGGCGGTCATGGACTTGCCGCAGCCGGACTCGCCAAGCAGGGCGAAGGTCTCGCCGCGGCGAATACGCAGCCCCAGATCGTCGACCACCCGCACCGGACGGACGGAATCCCCGAGCCGCGTCGTCAGGCCCTCGATCTCGAGGAGCAGGTCGTTCGGGTGGGTTTCGGTGCTCACGCGGCGCATCAACGGGCGACGCGCAAGCGCGGGTCGAAGGCGTCGCGCACGACGTCCGCGAACAGGTTCGCCGCCAGCACCAGGGTGAACATGAACAGGAACGCCGCGCTCAGCGACCACCAGACGATCGGGTCCCGCGCCATCTCCAAACGGGCCGCGTTGATCATGTTGCCCCAACTGTTCATGGTCGGATCGACCCCGATATTGACGTAGGAGAGCACCGCCTCGGCGAGCACCAGTCCGCTGAAGTCCAGCACAAGCGTAATCATGACGATGTGCAGCACGTTGGGCAGGATATGGCGCGCCAGGATAGTCGTATGGCGCACCCCCAGTGCGGATGCGGCCTGCACATAGTCCGACTCGCGAAGCTTCAGCGCTTCCCCGCGCAGCAGGCGGCAGAGCCCGGTCCAACTGGTCACGCCGAGGATCAGACACAGGAACAGCAGGCGCAGATCCGCGCGCTCCACCAGGCTCGCAAACTCCGCCTCGTGATTGCTCATGTAGACCTGCAACATCAGGATCGCGGCTGCGATCAGGAGCACGCCAGGGATCGAGCTTAGGGTGGTGTACAGATATTGGATCGCATCGTCGATCCAACCGCGAAAATAGCCGGCCATGAGCCCCAGGATCACCGCCGCGGGCAGCATCACGAGTGTGGTCAGGGTGCCGATGACGAGACCGGTGCGTACGCTCTTCAGTGCCTGGTACAAGACATCCTCGCCCACCTTGTCGGTCCCCAGGACGTGATACTTCAGCGCCAGGTCGGCGAGTGCGAAAACCAGCACCAACAGCAGGGCGAGCATGCCGAGCGCGGTCCGCCAGGGGATACGCATGTGTCCGGCGGCGACTGCGGCGATCGTGGTCCTGGTGCATTCGCCACGACGGCGCGCCAGCAGCCAGACCAGGCCGGCTGCCGCGAGCCCCCAGACCATCAGCCCGAGAACTGCGCCGCGCGCCCCCCGCAGGAGAATATCCCGGGCGCGTTGGGTCTCCGGGTCGCTCAGGTGGCTGCCGCCATGCAGCAGCGGCGGATAGCCCCGCACCAGGGTGCCGTCCGGCTGCTCGATCGCCTCCTTGACGAAGAGATGGGTCGCAAACGGCGCCGAATAGGTTCGCTCCTGGCTTTGCCGCAGGGGCGCGAGCACGACATCCAGCAGGCTCAGGACCTCGGGCGAGAATCGGCTCTCGGCCGTCGCTTCCTGCTGTGCCAGGCGGACCCGGAAGTGCACCGTGTCCAGCACGCCGACCAGGACGTAGAAGCTCAGCACCACCAGCGTCGCGACCGCGACACGCGACTCGCCGACGCGCCGCCAGGGACCGCGCAGGTGCTCGTGACGCGCCGCGTACCACCCGAACCCCACGCCGAGCGCGATCAATGTGAACACCAGAGCGTCGGTCCACAGGATCACCGGCATCACGGGCATGCGGGAACCCTCATTGCAGCCGCACCCGAGGATCGACCAGGGTGTAGGAGAGGTCGGTGAGTATCAACCCGAGGATATAGAGCACGGCGCCAAGGAACACCATGGCGCGAACGATGGCGAAGTCCTGGTTGTTGATGGCGTCGATGGTGTAGCTACCGAGCCCGGGGATGCCAAAGAACGATTCGGTGATCAAGCTGCCCAGGAACAACAGCGGCAGCAAGACGACGACGCCGGTGAGGATCGGAATCAGCGCATTGCGCAGCACGTGTCGAAACAGCACCAGACGCTCACTGAGGCCCTTGGCGCGCGCGGTGCGCACGTAGTCCTTGGAAATCTCCTCGAGAAACAAGGTGCGATACCAGCGCGCGCCCGTGCCGACGCCCCCGACGACGCCGACGATCACCGGCAGGATGAGAAATTTCCAGGCGTTGACCCCGGTGTCGTAACCGGAGATCGGCACCAGATGGAACAGCTTGCTCAGCAGATACTGCCCGCCGATGATGTAGAACAGACCCGAGATCGACATCATCGCGACCAGCAGCACGACCCCCGTCAGGTCGATATAGGTGGCGCGGAAGAAGACCACGAACAGCGCAAAGCTGATGTTCACGAGCAGCCCCACCAGCAACACGGGCACGGCGATGGCCAGACTCGGCCACATGCGCTGGGAGACATCGTAGCCGATATCCCGACCATCGTCGGACGTGCCGAAATCGAACGCGAACAGCTTCACCGACTTCTCGAAAAAGATGGTATCGGTGACCCGCGCCATCCCCTGCGCCGCCTCGTTGAAGAGCAGCGGCTTGGCGTAGCCGCGCTCGCGTTTCCAGCTCTCGATGGCCTCCGGCGTTACCCGTTTCTCACCAAGCTGCATGCGCGCCATCTCGTCGGACGAATTGACGACGAAGAACAGGACAAAGGTGAGCAGGTTGACGCCGATCAGGATCGGGATCGCGTAGAGCAGCCGGCGCAGGATGTAGGCTCTCACAAGGCGGTGCTCCGTTCGCGCCGGCGCAGCATCCAGAAGCCGGGGAGCGCGACCACGAGCACCAGGCCGCCCGCGACCCACAGCGGCCACACCACCGGTCGATTCCACTCGCGGCGCAGTCGCGCCCGCAGCTCCGAGTCGAGGCTGCGATATTTCAGCGTGTTGTTGGCCATCTCGCTCGGATAGGCGTTGCCGAGCCATTGGTGGTTGAGGCTGAACGACACCGGAAAGAACCCCCACACCCACGGGGCGTCTCGGCGCGCGACCTCCAGGATCTCGTCGATCACGGCCTGGCGCTCCGGACCGTCCTCCATGAACCGCATGCGCTCGAACAGCCGGTCGAATTCGGGGCTCGCGTAGTTCGATGCATTCTCGCCGCCGTGCTCGACCTTGCCGTTGGGGCCGTAGAGCAGGAACAGAAAATTCTCCGGGTCGGGGTAGTCGGCGTTCCAACCCCACATGAAGACCTGGCCGGTACCGTTCTGCATCTTTTCCTGGAAGCGGTTGTAGTCGGTGGAGCGGATCACCAGCTCGATCCCCAGCTTGGCGAACTGCTTGCGCAGCCAGCCCAGGCGCGCCTTGTCGTCCGGGCCGGTGGCGACCGCCTCGAAGTTGATGGTGAGGGCGTGTCCGCTGTCGCGATCTCGGCCGCCCGGGTACCCGGCCTGCTCCAAGAGTGCCCGCGCCTCCTCGATCGAGCGGCGCACGGCACGCCCGTCGCGCCACTCAAACAGATAGCGATTGATGCCGGCCTCGCCCTCGCGGTGACCGAAGATCCCGGGCGGGATCGGGCCCTGGGCGACCAGGCCGCGGCCGTTGGCGAAAATGGATACGAATTCCTCGTAGTCGAGCGCAATGGAGATCGCACGCCGCAGCAGGCGCGCGCGCTCCGAGTCCCCACCGACCACCGGGTCGAGCATATTGAAGCCGAGATAGAAGATCGAGGTCTGCACCGACGTTAGGAGCTCGATCCCCCGCTCGCGCATCTCGTCGGTCAGCACCGCCTCGCCGCCGCCGCCCACGCGCACCGCCTGATCGAAGGCGTCCGAGGTGATGCCGGAGCTGTCGTAATAGCCCTGGAGGAATTTGCTCCAGCGCGGGATATCCTCCTTCTCCAGGCTGAAAACGGCGCGATCGACGAACGGGAGGGGTTTACCGGCGTCCGCGAGCAGTCCCCTGGCCTCATCCCCCGGCATGCCCTCGCTCGGATAGCGCTCGCCGTGAAAGTTCGGATTGCGCTCCAGCACCATCCGCAGGTTCGGATTGTTCTCGCTGAGCATGAACGGGCCGGTCCCGACCGGGTACCAGTCGAGCACGATATTGCGTGTCTGCATGCCGGGCTGGGAATAGAACCGCTCCGCCTCCCACGGCATGGGGGCAAAGAAGGGCATCGCCAGCCAATAGGCGAACTGGGGGTACTTCCCCTTGACGCGAATCCGATAGCTGTAGCGATCGAGCGCCTCAACACCGGCGATGTGCTCGTCGCGCAGGGCCGCCACCCGTTCCGCGGGGCTGCGCTCATCCAGCTTGTCGAGCCGCTCCGCAAGCTCGCGCAGACCTAGGATGTGGTCCTGCATGACGGCGCTTATAGGGGAATGCACCCAGGGTGCGGCGAGTCGCTTGATCTGGAAGACGAAGTCGTCCGCGGTCAGCTCGCGAGTCCCGGTCATGGGGAAATCCGCAAGCCGCTCAATGCCCGCCAAGTCCGCCTCCGACAGATCGAGATAGCGCGGCTCGCCCGTGTCGGTCCGCGCAAATGCGGGGTGCGGCTGAAAGCGGATGCCGGGCCGAATGCGGATCACGTAGTCGCTGCGATCGATCTGCTCCGGGGGTGCGTCCTCGGGAAGCGGCCTACCGGCGGCGTCGAAATAGGCCGGAATCGGGACCTCGAGCGCGGACAGCGGGACCAGCCGATAGGGGCGAAGCAGGAAGTGATACTGCAACGGGGGCTCGTAGATCTGGCCCAGAAACGAGTACTCGTTGGAGCTGTAGGAGCGCGCGGGGTCCAGGTGCTTGGGCCGTTCGTCGAACGAGCTGTACAGCGTATTGCCGTCCGCCTGCTCCGGCGGGTACGGGTTGTTCCAACTTTGCGGGCCACAGCCGGCCAGCGCGAGGGCCGCCCCGACCCCGACCCAGACCCCGAGGGCGAGCCACCGCAGAGCCGCGCTCGCCCCCCATACTTTCACCGCGGGGCGAGTTTCTGTACTGTTGGCGCGCCGGTCGCC